>JAITTM010000208.1 GCA_031286975.1 Coriobacteriales bacterium | reverse complement strand
CATTCATCGCGACATCAAACCGCACAACATCATGGTGCAGCCCGACGGCAACGCCAAGGTCATGGACTTTGGCATCGCGCGGGCGGGCAACAGCAACATGACCCAGACCGGCAGCGTGCTGGGCACCGCCTACTACGTCTCGCCCGAGCAGGCGCAGGGCAAGCCCCTCACCCAGGCCACCGACATCTACTCGCTGGGCATCGTGCTCTATGAGGCAGCAACCGGTCGCGTGCCCTTTGACGCACCAGACGCGGTGTCCGTCGCCCTCAAGCAGGTCAACGAGCAGCCCTTGCCGCCACGCCGCATCAATCCCGACATCGACCCCGCGTTTGAGGCCATCATCCTGCGCGCGCTGCAAAAGAACCCTGTCGAGCGCTACGCAACAGCCGACCAGATGCGCACCGCCCTCAACAACTACCTTGCCGGACGTCCCATCAACGCTGGCGTACCCGAGCCAGCCGCTGCCACTCGCGTCATCGGTGCTGTGGGCGGCGCAGCAGCCGCGGGCGCAGGCGCAGCGGCAGGCATTGGACGTATCCCCGCCAACGGCACTGCCGTCATGCCCCCTCTGGCAGGCAGCCAGCAACCCCTCACCCTAAGCTCAAGCAACCGCAGCCGCCGCGACGCACAAAAGGAGCAGGCCGCCAAGAACAAACGCACCGCCATCATCGTGGGTGCCATCGCCGTGCTGCTGGTTCTGATCGCCGCCCTCCTCATCTACCTCAACGTTCAGGGCGGTAGCGCTGAGCCCACAACCGTCAAGGTTCCCAGTGTCATCGGCGCGACCGAGACCGAGGCAGAGCGCGCCCTTCTCGCCAGCAAACTCAAGCTCGGTGAGGTCACGCTTGCGGCAAGCGACACCGTTGCGGAGGGTCGCGTCATCAGCCAAGACCCCAAGGAGGGCGAGACCGTAGAGGTGGATTCCAAGGTCAACCTGACTATCTCGTCGGGCAAGGAGCCCCCCAAGCAGGTCGAGGTGCCACCCCTGCGCAATCTCACTCCTGCCGCTGCCGAGGAGCTGCTCACCAGCCTTAACCTCAAGTACAGCCTGGGAGAAAGCAAGAACGACCCCGAGATCGCGGAGGGGCTCATTTGCGGCCAAAGCGTGGCGGCGGGCACCAAGGTTGACGAGGGCACCGTCATCAAATATGACGTCTCCAAAGGCAAAGAGAGCACCAGTATCACCGATTACACCGGCTCGGATATCAGCGAAGCTGAGGCCGCGCTGCGCAACGCCGGCTTTGAAGTCAGCATCACCGAGGAGTACAGTTCTTCTGTGGCGGCAGATGTCGTCATCAGGCAGACCCCCTCGTCGGGTGCGGGCAAATCCGGCGATACCATCGCACTGGTGGTCTCAAAGGGCCCTGAACCGGTAAGCGTCCCCGATGTCTCCGGCTACAGCTACGAGAATGCCAAGTCAACGCTTGAGAGCTATGGCTTCGAGGTCATCCGCGTCCTGGACGTCAACTCGGACGACGTACCCTCCGGCCATGTGGTCAGCCAGGACAAGAAGGGCGACGGCTACAAGAAGGGCGAGAGGGTCACACTCACCGTGTCCAAAGGTCCCGCTACGCCGCCAGCCACTACCCCTCCTATTCCCTGAGTCCAGTATTCCCTATGGATCATATGAGGAAGTTCGAGGCTCCCCTCTTTGGTGGGCAGAAGGGCAACAAGCAGCCCCTTTTTGAGAACAGCGAGCCCCTCCCGGTTATCACCCCAACCAGCCTCGGCGCCCTGCCGTGGCTGGTTGCCTTTACCACCCAAGCCCCCCGCGACTTTGCCGCCCCACAGGATAGCCTTACAAAATCGCAACCCAGCCAGCGGCATGAGCTCGCGCACGCCCTCGCGCCACTTGCGCTCACCTGGCTGAGCCTTGAGCACGGCGCACACGCTGTGAGCCTGCCCGCTGCCAACACCACCTCCCCCGTCGCCGACGCCGCCCTTGTGGTGCAGCCGGGCTTTGCGGCGGCGCTCACCACAGCGGACTGCCTGCCACTCATCGTCGCCTGCCCAAGTCACCGGGTGGCCGCCGTCATCCACGCCGGATGGCGCGGTTTGGCAGCAGGCGTTATCGAGAACACGCTGGACGCGCTGGCGTTGCATCTAGGCGAGTTGCCCGGCGACACCCTGGTCTGGGTTGGCCCCGCCATCCAGCAAGCGCACTACGAGATAGGCCCCGAGGTGCGCCATGAGCTACTCCAGAGCATCGGTGTGAGCACGGCGCACTTCAAGGAGCTATCGGGCACGACCCCTCATCGCTCGTCTCTGGCTGCAGAAGCGAGCCACACCTGCACCGGACAAGCAAAGGGCAGCCCAGCAACCCGGAAGTACCTCGCTGACCTGCCAGCGATCGCCACTGCCAAACTCCTGCTCAAAGGCATCGATGCGGAGAGTATCGAGCTTTATCCTCACTCGACCTTCTCCCATACCTGTTTGCACTCGGTGCGACGCGACGGCACTCAGGCTGGTCGCATGGCCACAGTAGTGGGTATCCGCGTTTGAGCGATTTTGATGGACTCT
The DNA here is from genome assembly GCA_031286975.1 of Coriobacteriales bacterium. GTDB lineage: Bacteria > Actinomycetota > Coriobacteriia > Coriobacteriales > UBA8131 > JAITTM01. The sequence goes on along the minus strand of JAITTM010000208.1, from coordinate 13,638 downwards.
TGACCACGCCCCCGGCCTCATCCAAGCCTCTCATCTAATTCATAGCATTTCTCTAGGAATTAGATGAGCTTTGCTCTATACTAACCTTCTCGCAACGGAGCGCAGAAGGAGAGGTCAGTGTATGTCAGAACGTGAGTGTGCTTTCGATCAGAACCAAAAGCGCAGGGGTACGGTGACCTCGCTTAACATCTCCGAGAAGAAGGGTACGCGCAAAACGCCGGTACCTGGGCAAACGGTGAGCATCAGGATCGACTCGGGTGTCGAGGGCGACGCCCATGCCGGAGACTGGCATCGCCAGGTCTCCTTTCTCGCACAGGAGTCCATCGATAAGGCACGCGCCATGGGTCTTGATGTCAAAGCCGGTGATTTTGCCGAGAACATCACCACCGAGGGTATCGAGCTCAATACCATTCCCGTTGGCACCGTGCTCAAGGTGGGCGATACCACCGTTGAGATCAGCCAGATAGGCAAGGTCTGCCACACCCGCTGCGCCATCTACCACCTGGCGGGCGACTGCATCTTTCCGCGCGAGGGTATCTTCAGCGTTGTGCGCGAAGAAGGCCTCATAAAGGTGGGCGATACCATCGAGGTCATCACCTGGGGCAACGGCACCTGTGACGCAACCCCGCGAGAGGCACTGGACGAAGTAGAAGCGGCGCGCGCCGCCGGAACCCTGTAGGAGGACCCATGACCCCTCAAATCTATCTCGATAATGCGGCAACGACCCGTGTCCACCCCAAAGTCGTCGAGGCCATGCTCCCCTTCTTTACCGAGGGGTATGGCAATCCCTCATCCCTTTATGAGCTGGGTCAGCAGGCCAAGGCCGCCGTCACCGATGCCCGCGAGCGCATCGCCGCGCATATCAATGCCAAGGCGCAGGACATCTACTTCACCTCGGGCGGCACCGAGAGCGACAACTGGGCACTCAAGTCGACTGCCGATGCCTATAGCGACAAAGGCAGGCACATCATCACCTCCGCCATCGAGCACCACGCCATCTCGCATAGTGCCGAGTGGCTCAAGCGCCATGGCTACGAGATCACCTACCTGGGTGTGGACGAGAAGGGCTTGATTGATCCCGCCGAGCTCGAGGCGGCCATCCGCCCCGACACCACCTTGGTGAGCATCATCTTTGCCAACAACGAGATAGGCACCATCGAGCCCATCAAAGAACTCGCTGCCATCACCCATAGGCATGGCGCTGTGTTTCACACCGACGCGGTGCAGGCACTCACCAATATCCCTATCGATGTGGTTGATCTTGACGTTGATATGCTCAGCGCCAGCGGCCATAAGTTCAGCGGCCCCAAAGGCATCGGTTTTCTCTACATCCGCAAAGGAATCAAGACCAAGTCGTTTTTGGACGGCGGAGCGCAGGAGCGCAAGCGTCGCGCCAGCACCGAGAACGTACCGGGAATCATCGGCATGGCAAGGGCGCTCGATATCGCCATCGAAAACTACGCAGAGCGCACCAAGCATGAGTGCGACCTGCGCGACCATCTCATACGGCGCGTCTTGGCCGAGGTCGAGCACAGCCGCCTTAACGGAGACGCCGTCAAACGTCTACCGGGCAACGCTAACTTCAGCTTCGAGTTTGTGGAGGGCGAATCGCTTTTGCTCTCGCTGGAGCAGAAGGGCATCCTGGGCTCGAGCGGATCTGCCTGCGCGTCAGGCTCGCTTGACCCCAGCCACGTGCTGCTTGCCATCGGCCTGCCACACGAGATTGCCCACGGTTCGCTGCGACTCACGTTGAGCGAAGACACCACTTTAGATGAGATCGACTACACGGTTGAGGCCATCAAGGAGGTCGTCGCCCACCTGCGCAATATGAGCCCCCTCTTTGAGGATTTTGTAGCCGGCAAAAAGAAGATCTCGGCCGTAAAATGACGAGGTTAGCGGCACGCTGTGATGCGTGCGGAGAAGGAACACAGGTTTTGGGCGCGCGGAACGTATTTCTGCGCGCAGGCACGAGCAAAACGGGTTTGACACAGTAAGCAAAGCTGGGCGGTGCGCACACCACAGTGCGCCGCCATGAGTATTGGAGGACTTAAATGGCCTATAGCGAGAAAGTAATGGAGCACTTCACCAACCCACGCAACATGGGCGAGATCGAAAACCCCAGCGGTGTGGGCACCGTAGGCAACGCCCAATGTGGCGATATCATGCGTGTCTACTTTGACATCGACGATGAGGGCATTATCCGCGACGTCAAGTTCAAGACCTTTGGTTGCGCGGCAGCCGTAGCAACCAGCAGCATGGCAACCGAGCTGGTCAAGGGCAAGACCGTGCAGGAGGCGCTGGCGGTCACCAACGCCGCAGTCTGCGAGGCACTTGACGGCCTACCCCCTATCAAGGTGCACTGCTCACTGCTGGCCGAAGAAGCGATCCATGCCGCGCTGTGGGATTACGCGGAGAAGAACGGCATTGTGATCGAGGGTCTTGAGCAGCCCAAAAGCGACATCCACGAGGACGAAGAGGACGAAGAAGAGTACTGATGAAAACCTCTTCGAAGGCTCGGTATTCTCTGCATCTTATCATCGACATCGCCCAGCATCAGGATGCCGGGCCGGTGTCGTTGCGTGAGGTGTCCATCCGGCAAAACATCTCGGTCAAGTACCTTGAGCAGCTTGCCACGGTGCTCACCAAGCAGGGCTATCTGCAAAGCGTGCGTGGGCCACAGGGCGGTTACCTGTTGGTGCGCCCGGCGGAATGCATAACCGCGGGTCACATCATGCGCGCAGCCGAGGGCGGTTTTCTGCCCGTTACCTGCTTGGATGCCGAGGAGCTCTGCCCGCGCCAATCACTTTGCGGCACCTCGGTTTTCTGGTCAGGCCTGCGCAACGCCATCGACACCTACGTCGACAGCGTCACCATCGCGCAACTGGCAACGCACAACCTTATCCCCGAGCCTACCAAACAATAAAAAAGAGCTCGCGCCTCGCCCCTTGTCGTGCTTCGAATCCCACCAGGCTGGACAGACTGAAAAGCCCCCTTTCGGGGGCATTTGATGTGGTGCCCCCGGCAGGATTCGAACCTGCGGCACCAGGTTTAGGAAACCTGTGCTCTATCCCCTGAGCTACGAGGGCGCATGCAAGAAATGATTCTACCAGAGAAACGAAAGATTCACTACGCGCAGTTGATTAGAAACAAAGACCGACCCGTGGAGAATACCGAAGAATACCCTGAGAATACCGCAGGGCGATTACCGCTTGTTGAGGGAATCGTTGGAAAGGGCAGAGCCCCTGACGGAAACGACTTGAAGTCGGGGGGCATACGTCAGAGGCTCCTAGAAATACGGCAATAGGGACGAGTGCCGTATTCAGCAAATTTGGTGCAGGCAAAAGGCCTGCAAAACACCACTCGGTAAGAGTGCATATCCATCATAAACCCTTAAGGCTCCGTTGTCATAGGTTTTTTTCATTTTTCTTTTGCGCGGCACCTTTATGCGCGCCACTAACTTCGCCTTTAATTGTATTACGTCTCTTTGGTGCGCTTGTCTATGGCCTTTTTGGTTCTGCGCCTTGGTCATTTTGTTATGGTGTTGATTCGCCCTGTTAAGAGGCAAAGGATCGTCAATTTATCGTTATTCGATAGATATTTATTGCTATTCGATGTAATCTCTGCTATCATCGTGGCATTAAGAGGGTCTGAAAAGCGCTTTTGAGCGCGCACGAACACAAGGAAAGCAGGGCAGGCAGGGTGTGGAATCAGGATAAGTCGGTTGTTCTCTCGTCCATCTGCACACGGGTTGTCATCGCGATTGCCCTGGTGCTTGCTGTGGTGTTGCCCTTTGTGGCGCAGGGCGGCTTTTTTGACAACCGCTCGCTTATCCCGACGCAACTGGTCGCCCTGGTGCTGCCTGTGTATTACGCCTTTTGCGTGCCCGCCCTCGTGGCGCTGTTCTCGCTCGATCGCCTGCTCGCCGCCATCAAACGGGGCGCCGTATTCACCCCGGCCAACGTACGCCTGCTACGCGTGATCTCGTGGGCCTGCTTTGCCGCCGCCGTCATCCTGGCAGTGAGTACTGTTGTGAGCATCGTCTTCGGCTTTATCGCACTGCTGGCCGTCTTTTTTGGAATGATCCTGCGCGTGGTAAAGAACCTCTTTGCCGCCGCGGTCGAACTCAAGACAGAAAACGACTTCACCATTTAAAACGGTTGGGAGAATTGCGTGGGTATTCGAGTGAACATAGACGTGCTGATGGCACAGCGGCGCATTCCGGCCGGTGAGCTTGCCACACGCGTGGGCATCACCCCCGCCAACCTCTCCATCCTCAAGAACAACAAAGCCAAGGCCATCCGCTTCTCGACGCTTGAGGCGCTTTGCCGCGAGCTCGACTGCCAACCGGGCGACCTGCTCGAGTTCGACACCGGCAAATCCCCTCCAAAGATTCTCTGAAAACAGTAAGCACTCATAAAAAGGAGAAAACCATGATTGAGGCAGAACGCACTGCCACGGTAGACCGCGCGCAAAACACGGAATTTGTGCCACCAAAAAGCCATGATATGAGCCAGTATCCCTCGGGGCTGGGTGAGCTCTTGTTGGCTGTCGCCTTTCTTGTCCTAGGCTTTTTGTTCTGGGAATGGGGGCTGCTTAGCAATGCGGGTGGCGGCATAGGCGGCTTTTTGTTCTTCACGCTCGGTGCGGCGGTGAGCTTTGCCTACCTCCGCTGGCAAGGTGTGCGCCAAACCCCCACGAGCTGGCTTGCCCTTGCCATTGTGCTGCTGGGAGCGCTGCCCTTTTTGCTTTATGACCAACGCGACATCAGCATACTCAACGTGGGCTTTGAAATATGCGCCTGCCTGGTATGGCTGGCCATAAGCTGCAAGACGACAATCAGCGCGCGGCTCGATGGTTTTTTGGCAGGTGACCTGTTTTGCCAAGCCATCATCGTGCCTTTTGCAAATTTCGCTACGCTGTTCAGCTCTTTGCGGCGCGGGGCGGGCAGCACCAGCGCAAGCAGCCAGGAGCACGCGCCCCAAGCATCTGTGAGCACCAGACCCCAGCACCTCAAATCCCTTCTCATCCTGCTTGCGGGCGTGGCGGTCTCGCTCCCGCTGATCGTCTTTGTGGTGCTCATGCTCACAATGGCCGATGACGGCTTTGCAGGCTTTATCTCCAGTCTGGGCGCTGGCATTGATTTGGAGCGACCCTTCACCTACCTCTTCAAGTTCGCTTTTGGGATACCCGTGGCCTGCTACATCTTTGGGGCGGTGTTTGGCAACGCACGCCGCCGCCACGCCAACACCATCTCGTTGGAGCAGGCAAACACCGTGCTCAGCGCCGCGCATCGCCTGCCGCGCCTGGCGCTTTATGGACCGCTGTTGCTGCTTGCCGTGGTGTACGCGGCGTTTTTCATCAGCATGGGTGCCTACCTGTTCTCAGCCTTTGGCGGCGAGCTTCCCGCCAGTTATACCTACGCCCAATACGCTCGCCAGGGCTTCTTTGAGCTCACCGCCGTGGCTGCCATCAACCTGATGTTGCTCGCATTTGCCTACCTGTTTGGGCAGCGTGCGGCTGGAGAATACCCCGGTTTTCTCCGCATGCTTACGGGTGTTATCTCGCTGTTCACCTGCCTGCTGGTGCTGACCGCCGCAAGCAAGATGCTGCTGTATATCGGCAGCTACGGGCTCACGCGGCTGCGCGTGTACACCACCTGGTTCATGTTGTTTTTGCTGCTGGTGTTTGTGGTGCTGCTCATCTGGCACCTGAGGCCTTTCAATGCCGGAAAGCCGCTGGTGATTATCACAGTTGTGTGCGCGCTCTGCCTGTTTTTGGTGAATACGGACGGGCTGATTGCGCGTTACAACGTGCAGCGTTATCTGGATGGGCAGGCGCAGACCATCGATGTGCCGGCGCTCGCCTATCTATCGGACGCTGCGCTGCCCGCGCTGCATGATCTGCGCGACCAGACCCCCGACACGCAGGTTCGCGAGCAGGCCGAGCAGGCCATCGCCTACCACCGCGAGTCCGTGCGCGGAATGCTTGAAGACCCCGCCGAGCAAAGTGCCTACTACAACTGGAATCTGCAAACGTTTTTGGCGGACTGAGACCGGCGGCAGGCGGTCTTTGCGCTCTCGCCCACCTATTGATTTTTGGGTGATCTGAAATCAACGGCAGGCATCTCTTTTTAAAGCATTTATCTCTTCGCGATTATAATCAGTCATGGTCAAGAAATACTCTTCGAAGTTAGGGTATCGTTCGATTTCTTGCCCCGCAAACCAAATCACAATTCCGGGTTCATGTGCTGTTGGCTTTGTTATTACATGCAAGTCTTTAGCCACAGTTGAAGCTGCAATTGGCAACAATTCTTCTTTGAAAAACCCCGTATCATCAACTAGGGGGAAGGCATCATCCATGATATCAAGCATTTCTAATGTGGTGCGCATCAAATCAGAACCCAGCAAGTCAAAGGTTCCAAACAAGTAAATGTCTTGGGTAAAACACTTCCAACCATTGGCACAGCGCAGAAAGTTCCGATATCCTTGATCAAGTGGGTATCCCAGATGCCTCTCAACCTCCGCTATCTGCTCTTCAGTCGCGGCTAACTCTGGGTAGCAGTATTGCCAAAGTGGTAATTTGTCATGTTTCTGCATTTCTTCTTGCACTATAAAATGTACCGCTATGTTATCTTGCCAAGGTTTCAGGTCTGATGTTGCTTCGCTACTCATAGTTTCCTCCTGTTGGGGTTCATTATCTAATTCCTACCAAAACTGCTGAAAACCGGGTTTGCGAAAATGCCCCCTGAAACCTGCGGTGCGTTGAATTTGAATGGGCTGGTAAAAACAAACTTTGTTGGTTGAAATCCTATGAGGTAGTTTAGCAGGGGGATGCCGCTGTTGTTTCCAACAAAAACATTTTGTTGTTTCTTTCCTGTCGCCAGCTCTCCGCGCCCGCTGCTTCCGCACGCCGCACCACACCCGCTGCTTCCGCACGCCGCACCACACCCGCTGCTTTCGCACGCCGCACCACACCCGCTGCTTTCGCACGCCGCACTGCGCCCGCTGCCTCCGCACGCCGCACCACACCCGCTGCTTTCGCACGCCGCACCACACCCGCTGCTTTCGCACGCCGCACCGCGCTGCACCCCCATCCCGGCCTAATCAGAAAAATTTGTGAGTGCCGTGCGCTTAGTAGCCTGTTGCACAGCGGTTTGGGGGAGTATGCTGTTCACATGACGGAATTCGGAACGCAGGACTTTGATGTGCTGATCATCGGCGCCGGTGTGGCGGGTTGCTGCACGGCGCGCGAACTTGCGCGTTTTGACCTGCGCTGCGCGGTGCTTGAGGCAGGCAACGACATCGCCTGCGGAGCGACGCGCGCTAACTCGGGCATCGTGCATGCGGGTTTTGATCCGATGCCGGGCTCACTCAAGGCGCACTACAACGTGGCGGGGTCAAAGCTTTATCCCACCTGGGCGGAGGAGCTGGGCTTTGCCTACCGCAACAATGGCTCGCTGGTCGTGGCCTTTACCACCAGCGAACTCGCGGCTTTGGACGAGCTGGCCGCGCACGCTGCCGCAAATGGTGTCGAGGGCACGCGCCTGCTCACGGCAGCGGAGTTGCGCGCGCTGGAGCCCGCTGTCTCCCCCACAGCGCTGGGTGCCCTGCTCGCACCAACGGGAGCCATCTGCGACCCCTATGGCGTCGCCTTTGCAGCAGCAGAAAACGCTGCGGAGAATGGCGTGGCGTTCCTCTTTGGCGAGCAGGTCTGCGGCCTAAAGCGTTACGGTGCCCGTGGCGGCTCCAGCGACAACTGCGATGACTCCGGCAACCACGGCAGCTCAAGCGGCAACCACGGCGGCAGCCATGGCACGGGCGCACACTGCAACGACGACTGCAGCGACGCTCAAGCAGCCTGCCACGGCGGCAGCCACTTTGTCGCGACCACAACCAGCGGCTCGCAGTATGGTGCCCGGGCGATCGTCAACGCGGCGGGTCTCTTTGCCGATACCATCAACAATCTTCTCTCCGCACAGACACTTGATCTCACTCCCGTGCGCGGCGAATACCTCGTGTATGACACGCCCTATGGCAACACCTTTAGCCACACGATGTTTAAGGCTCCTGGCACTCTGGGCAAGGGCGTGCTGATAACGCCCACCGTGCACGGCAACCTCATGGTGGGACCCAATGCGGTGCCGCAGGAGGATAAGCGCGATTATTCCACCAGCAAAGACGGCCTCGACTTCATCGTCGAGGCGGCGCGCAAGACCTGGCCTGCCGCGGATACACGGGGGGTCATCAGCAACTTTGCCGGCTTGCGAGCACGAGGCAGCTCCGGCGATTTTGTCATAGGAGAAGCCCGGGATGTACCCGGTTTTTACAACATCGCCTGCTTTGAGTCGCCCGGGCTCACGGCGGCACCCGCCGTGGCAGTCGCCATCGCCTCGCAGCTTGCCAAGGTGTTGGGCGCGGGCGAGCGCGCGGGCTTCAACCCCGTGCGAGCGCGGGCGGGCGCGCCGCGCTTCTCCCAGATGAGCGATGAGCAACGCGCCGCCGCAATCGCTGCGGACCGGCGCTTTGGCCACGTGCTGTGCCGCTGCTGCAACGTAACCGAGGCCGAGGTGCTACAGGAGCTGCGCGGCGTGCTGCCCGTGCACTCACTCGATGCGATCAAGTGGCGCACGGGTGCCATGATGGGTCGCTGTCACGCGGGCTTCTGCCTGCCGGAGCTGGTGCGCAGCATCGCTGAGCAGGCCGGTCTGCTCCCCCATGAGCTGGACAAACGCCTGCCCGGATCACGCGTTTTGGCAGACTCGAACCCCGAGTACGCCCGCAGGCTGCAAGCAGCAAGCGGATGCAACGCAAAGGCGGGCATTGCATCGCCCATGTCGCCGCTACCGTTAAGCAAGAGCGCGCGCCCCTATGACGTCGTGGTGGTGGGCGGCGGCGCAGCGGGCATCGCTGCCGCAACCGCGGCGCGGCAAGCTGGTGCCGGGCGCGTGTTGCTGGTCGACCGCGAGGAGCGCCCTGGCGGCATACTCAAGCAGTGCGTCCACAACGGCTTTGGCCTCCACCGCTTCAAGATCGAGCTCACCGGCCCTGAATACGCGCAACAGGAGCTCGACGCGCTGGAGGCCTTGGACATATCGGTGCAAAGCAGCACCACGGTACTCTCGCTTGACCCCGCTGTCTCTGCTGGAACAGACCCTGGTGGCTGCCACAGGCTCACCGCCGTCAACGGTTCCGGCTTGTTGACACTGCGCGCGCGCGCAGTGGTGCTCGCAACGGGCTCGCGCGAGCGAGGGCAGGGAGCCTTGGGCATGGCGGGAAGCAGGCCATCCGGGGTCTTCTCTGCGGGAAGCGCGCAGAACTTCATCAATCTGCAAGGCTGCCTGCCCGGCAGACGCGTGCTCATTTTGGGCTCGGGTGACATCGGGCTCATCATGGCGCGACGCTTGGTGTTTCAGGGCGCGCAGGTGCTGGGCGTCTATGAGCTGATGCCGCAGCCGTCCGGCCTGCGCCGCAACATCGTGCAATGCCTCAATGACTACAACATCCCCCTGCACCTGAGCCACACGGTAACACGGCTTGAGGGCGCCACGCGGCTTGAGGCCGTCTATGTGTCGCAGGTCGACCCGCTCACACTCGCCCCCATCCCGCACACTGAGCGGCGTGTGGCCTGCGACACCCTGCTGCTCTCGGTGGGCCTGCTGCCCGAGAACGAGGTGGCCAAGACAGCCGGCGTGACGCTTGATGCCGCAAGTGGGGGCCCGCAGGTCGACAACTTCCTCGCCACAAACGTGCCGGGCATCTTTAGCTGCGGCAACGCCTTGCAGGTGCACGACCTGGTTGATCACGCATCCGCCGAGGGCGACGTCGCCGGTGCTGCCGCGGCGCGTTATGCTGCGGAGAAGGACGGGCTCCCTCAACCGCCGCTCGCCCTGATCCCTGGGGCAGGGGGACGGGACAACCGCCCCCCTGCCAAGACGGTTGCCCCGTCCCCCTGCCCCGCCAACCTTCAGGTGCCGCTCGTCCCGCTTCCCGTTTTGCCCAGCGACGGCATCCGCTTCATCGTGCCGCAGCGCATTGACCCGCAGACCCCACCCGAGCAGAGCATCACTCTCAGCTTCAGGGTCACGCGCAGCGTTAAGCGCCCGCGCTTCACGCTTGAGGGCAGCAGCAACACGGCACCCGGTTTTCTTCCCATTAAGACCATGCGCAGCAAGGTCGCGATTCCAGCTGAGATGATCCAGATCAAGCTGCGCGGCAGCGATCTGCAGGGCTTTACCTCCCTGCGCCTCCGCATTGAACAGGGTGGGTGACGCATGCAACTTGCCACTGAGTTCAAGAATTTCACCTGCATCTGCTGCCCTTTAGGCTGCGAGCTTGAGGCTGCCGTGAACGAGAAAGGCGAGCTTGAGGAGCTGAGCGGCTATCTGTGCGCCCAGGGCAAGAGCTATGCCGAGGAGGAGTCGGTCGCCCCCAGGCGCATGATTTGCGCCGTGGTTTGCATCGAAGGGTCGCGGGAACCCCTGAGCGTCAAAACCGCCAGCCCCGTGCCCAAGGAGCGCATCCCCGCGGTGCTCTCCGCCATTCGCGCGCTTGCGCTCAAGACCCCCATCAAGGCGGGAGCTGTGCTGCTTGCAGATGTGGACGGCACCGGCGTGAGTCTGCTTGCCACCAAGACCCTACAGAAGGATTACTGGAGCTTGCGAAGGGACACTCGATGAATGCACGCTTTTCTCCCCCGCTTATGATCTCGCACTCGGTGACCCGCACAGAAAGGACTGCCTCATGACCCAAGCCGCATCCTCGCCCCCAACTCCAGCCGCCGCAACGGAAACCGAACTCGGCTACCTCTCCCACGATGGCACGACGCAGATCCGCGCGCTGCTCTGGGAGCCCGCCGCGGTTGCTGCGGTGGTCGCGGGTAGCGCCGCAGCCGCAGCCGCCGCCACGCCCATCGCCGCAGCCGCCGACGCAACCGCAGCCGCCGACGCAGCCGCAACCGCAGCCACGCCCATCGCCGCTCCCGCCGACGCAATCGCAACCGCGACCACCACGCCCATCGCCGCAACCGCCACCTCGTCGGCAGTGCCCTGCGGCATCGTGCAGATCGCCCACGGCATGGCCGAGCACATCGAGCGCTACCGCCCTTTCGCGCGGTTTCTCGCACAGAACGGCTTTGTGGTCTGCGGCAACGACCATCTGGGCCACGGCAAGAGCGTTGGCAACACCAGCGACTGGGGTCACCTGCCCGCCAAAACCGGCAAGGACATCCTCATCGCGGATGTCCGCCAGCTGCACGACCTGATTGCCGCGCGCTACCCCACTCAAACCCCCTACATCCTCTTTGGCCATTCGATGGGCAGCTTCATCGTCCGCTGTTACGCCGCATGGCATGGCAAGGGTCTTGCCGCCGCCATCGTCTGTGGCACGGGCCAGCAGCCGCTCGCTCTGAGCAGGGCAGGCCACGCACTCGCGGTTTTGCTCGGTATGCTCCACGGCGAGACCCATCGCAGCACCTTTGTGGATAGCATGGGGGTGGGCGGCTATGCCAAGGCCTACCCCAAGGCGCGCACCCCGCTCGATTGGCTGAGCTATGACGAGGCCAACGTCGATGCCTACATCGAGGATCCTGCCTGCGGTTTCATGTTCTCAACAGGTGGTTATGCCGCTCTCACCGCGTTGATGGCCGAGGTGGTCACCAATCAATGCGCTCGCGCCATCCCCATAAACCTGCCGCTGCTCTTCATCGCCGGTGCGGACGACCTGGTGGGCGCCAAAGGCACAGGCGTGCAACGGGCAGCCAACCAACTGCGCGCCGTTGGGCACAGCAAGCTGACCGTCAAACTCTACCCTGCCATGCGCCACGAGATCCTGCTCGAAACCAAGCACCAGCAAGTCTTTAACGACATTCGCGATTGGCTACAGGAGGTCCTTTGACATGCCCGAAAAATTCGTCATAGCGCTCGACCAGGGCACCACCTCATCGCGCGCCATCCTCGTCGACCGCAAAGGCCGCGTGCGTGGCACCGTGCAAAACCCCTTCACGCAGCACTACCCCCAACCCGGCTGGGTCGAGCACGACCCGCAAGAGATCCTCTCGTCGCAGCTGGCCGCCCTCACCGAGCTCATGGTCTCGCACAAGGTCGAACCCTCGCAGATCGACAGCATCGGCATCACCAATCAGCGCGAGACCACCATCATCTGGGATCGCCTCACCGGTGCACCCATCGCCAACGCCATTGTCTGGCAATGTCGCCGTACCGCCCCTCTCATCGAGCAGCTCGCCCAAAACAAAAAGACCCTTACCATCATTCGCGAGAAAACCGGGCTCATTGCCGACGCGTACTTCTCCGCAAGCAAGATCCAATGGCTACTCAACAACGTTAAGGGCGCTCGCGCCAGGGCTGAGGCGGGACAGCTCGCCTTTGGCACCGTGGACAGCTGGCTCACGTGGTCGCTCACGCGCGGCGCCGTGCACGCCACCGATGTCACCAACGCCAGCCGCACCATGCTCTACAACATCCACGAGGGCGCGTGGGATCCTTGGCTGCTGGAACTCTTTGACATCCCCGCATCGCTTTTGCCCGAGGTGCGCCCCTCGTCGAGTCACTTTGGCGTGACGGCTCACTCGGGAGTGCCCGCGGGTATCCCCTTAAGTGGCATCGCGGGCGACCAGCAAGCCGCCTTGTTTGGTCAATGCTGCTTTGCGGCGGGGCAGGCCAAGAACACCTACGGCACTGGCTGTTTTTTGCTCATGCACACGGGCACCGAGGCGCACAGCAGCTCGCACCAGCTCGTCACCACCATCGCCGCCTCTGCCCCCGACACCGCTCGCACCGAGTACGCGCTTGAGGGCAGCGTCTTTGTGGCGGGCGCCCTCATCCAGTGGCTTCGCGACGATCTGGGTCTTATCCGCACGGCGGCGCAAAGCGAGACCATGGCCAACGCTGTGCCCAACACGGCCGGTGTCTACGTAGTGCCCGCCTTTACCGGCCTGGGCGCGCCACACTGGGACGCCAACGCCCGCGGCGCCATTTTGGGCCTCACCCGCGGTGCCCGCAAGGAGCACATCGTGCGCGCCGCCCTGGAATCGCTGGCCTACCAGACCTACGACCTCGTGGCCGCCATGCAAGAGGATGCCGGCACCCAGCTTAGCAGCCTCAACGTTGACGGCGGTGCCAGCAGCAACAACTTCCTCATGCAGTTCCAAAGCGACATCCTGCAGATTCCCCTCGCGCGCCCCCTGAGTATCGAGACCACCGCCCTGGGAGCCGCCTATCTGGCAGGTCTGCAAACCGGTTTCTGGGAGAATACCGAGCAACTGCGCGCCCTGCGCAGCAAAGACCAGCTCTTCTCCCCCACCCGCACGCCCACCAACTGCCAGGCGTTGCTCGAAGGCTGGGCGCAGGCCGTCGCCCGCACACGACATCAACCCCGAGGCAAAGAAACATTATGATCGGGACTCAATAGATATGACGGAGGGCAGTTCTTTGTCATATTTTACTACTTGAAATGGTGACACTTGGGGACGGGGTGACACTTGGGGATGACACTTGGGTGACACTTGGGGACGGTACGATTTTGACAACATCTCTCATCGGGACAGTTGGGGACAGATGGGGACGGGGGACAGATGGGAACGGGGGGGGGACCGATGGGGCCGGGGGGTGTTTGTAAACAGTTG
>JAITTM010000171.1 GCA_031286975.1 Coriobacteriales bacterium | reverse complement strand
AAAACGCCCTGCCTCAGAGCCTGCTATCCAAAAATCCTTGGGCATTTTCCAAATATGCACTTATAAGCCTCATATGGGCCGTTTTGGCGCATTGTGGATTGCGGTTTTTTGGGGTAGCGTACCTCTCGTCATGGTTTGTAATATGTCCAGAAGTGAAACAGGGAGGAAGATATGACAAAAAAAGAAAGCTGCTCAATCTCTCGTCGCGATCTGCTAAAGGGCGCTGGTATCAGCGCCGCCAGTGTGCTTGCGCTCGGTGCGTTGGGTGCCTGTAGCCCAACAACCCCAAGCGGGCCATCAACAGAGGGCAGCAACGGTAGCGCAGCCTCTGCGACCCATTCGTGGGATCGCGCTAATGCGCCTGCCCCCATTCCTGAGGCCGACATCGTCAAAACCGTCGACACCGAGATTGTGATCGCTGGTGGCGGCATGGCGGGTACCGCAACGGCTGCCCGCGCGGCTGAGCTCGGTGCCAAGGTCATCGTGCTCGAGAAGGATAGCGTTCTGCATGGTAATGGAATCGGCGGCACAGGGGCTGCCTGGTCCAAGTTCCTTGAAGAAACCTATGCGCCGGACTATTACATCGACAAGCCAACCAATGTGGCTCGTTGGGTTAAGACGAGTGCAGGGCGCTGCCGTGAGTCCTTTGTGGCAAAGTGGTTCCGCGAGTCAGAACGCAGCATGGATTGGCTCATCGATATGTCGCTTGCCGACGGCGCCGTTTGCCTCATTACGGCAAATGCATCAAATCAGCCTATCCACAAAGAGGAGCATTCCTACCATTGGCTCATGGGTGGTAGCATCGGTGATCAGATTCCCGCTGAGGATCTGGGCGGCGGCTTTGGGCCTGATGCCACACAAGGCAAGTACCCCGAGATCAATATGGCAACCATCGCCGAGTATCGTTTCAAGGCCTTTGCCGAGAAGACCGGCAATGCTGAGTTCGTCTTTGAGTCTCCTGTCGTGCGCCTGGTGCAACCGGGCGGCATCGGCACCAAGGTTACCGGAGTTATCGCTAAGACCCCCGAGGGCTATGTGCAATACAACGCGAGCAAGGGCGTTGTGCTTGCCACCGGCGACATTAGTTATGACGATGAGATGATGGATTACTTCTGCCCCATTGGCCAAGAGGTGTACACAAAGCTCAACGGCGCTCCCGGAAACGTTGGCGATGGCCACAAGCTTGGTCACTGGGCGGGTGGCGCTTTTCAGGATGGACCGTGGCCAACCATGATGCATCCTCAGGCGCTTGCGGGTTTTCATGGTCCCTTTATGTTTGTCGACCCCACGGGTCAAAGATTCTTCAACGAGGCCACCTGGGTGCAAGGCAAGTGCGTGGGCATCATGACCCAGGCCCGTCGTGCAGAAGGCCAGAGTGAGCCAAATTATGCCTGGTCGATCTTTGATGCCAACTGGAAGCAGTACCTGCTCGAAAGCTTGCCGGTTGGCGGTGGTATGTTCTGGGATACGTTCCGTATGTTCGGGTCAAGCGATGAGGACGCTGTAACGCAGATCGCCGATTCGGTCGCCCAGGGTCTTGAGAACCCCAACGGCATGTGGGCAACCGCAAACACACTTGATGAGCTCGCCGAGAAGATCGGTGTTCCTGCGGATGCGTTCAAGGGATCGGTCGAGCGCTACAACGGGTTTGCGGCCAAGCACGTCGACGAGGATTACTTCAAGGATCCCACCTTTGTGACCCCCATCGATACGCCTCCCTACATTGCCGCCAAGGTCGGTACCGGCCTTCTGTGTGTCGTTGCAGGCCTGCACGTCAATGATGATTGCCAGGTTCTCACCGAGGACGATACCCCCATCGAGGGCCTCTATGCTGGCGGCAACACCATGGGTGATATCTACGCCATCGATTATCCCATCAATATCCAGGGCAATTCGCATGGTCGTTGTCTGACCTTTGGCTTTCTTTTGGGCGAGCACCTCGCAGGCAAGTAACCTGAAGGATATGCGGAGAGATAAGGGAGCACCTGCATCTTGCAGGTGCTCCCTTGCTGATTCTTATGTGCCCAGCTCCTTGCAGCGAGAGAGGATCGCGGCATACTCCTGCTGGTAGTTTGTGATGGCCTGCTCCAGCGAGAAAAACCCATCGTCGTCCAGAGCAAGATCGTCAAGGGGGTCATCAAGTGTCAGCGCGCCCGTCTCCAGGGTCGCGTCAAGAGCCTTATGGGCACGGGCATGAGGTGCCTGCCGCACCGCGATGAGTTCTGAAAGAAAACGAATCCTTGCAACGACTGTTCCATAGCGTTCGGTTTTGGTTTTTGCGTCCTCCCGCAAGGCCTCCTCCTCATGCATCAGCTCCTGGCATTCGGCATTGATAAGCTCCCACTCCACGGTGCGTGCACAATAGTCGTCGTTGAGCTGCCTCAATTGGCGCGCCTCACGTGCGGTTGCAAGGCGAGCACCTCTTGCTTCCATAGCGGGCAGTTGGGCAAGCAGCTCATCAAGCCGCGCAAACGCTTCATTTTTGGAGAGTGACCGTGCATCCATGGGTGACCTTCGACTTTCAGGCTTTGGGCTGCAATGAGCAGGGCAGAGGGGATATTCTGGCGCAGCAACATGATACAGCAAGACGCCAACAGTATAAGCCATAGTGGCTGATCAGCCTCCAAGCTTTGCAAGCTCCTCGGCTCAGTCGATGCGCAGCTCTGTGTCACCGTCCTTCTCCTCGAATACCCAGGTTATGCTTGTCAGCGCTTTCATGAAGCGTTTGTCGTGCGACACCAGGAGCAGGGCGCAGGGGCAATCTGACAGCAGCGCTTCGAGTGCCTCCACCGCATGGATGTCCAGGTGGTTGGTGGGTTCGTCCATGATGATGAGCTGAGGCGCGCCTTG
>JAITTM010000149.1 GCA_031286975.1 Coriobacteriales bacterium | reverse complement strand
CGACATGAATAAACTGAAGGCATGGGTCGAGGCATCGCGTCCCCGCATGCTGACCCTGGGGCTCTCAAGCGGCTTGGTGCCGGGGGCACTGGCCTACCGCAACGCAGTCTTCGATCTGCCGACGCTCGTGATGGAACTGCTCCTAACCACAGGATTGCTCATCGTCTCCTGTTGGGCGGACGAATATGGCGACCTCAAAAAAGGTGTGGATAACAACAATCGTCTCGGCCCTATCCGCCCGGTGCAACGAGGCGAGATATCGCTTAAGGAGATACTCATCGGCACGCTACTGGGCTCCGCTGCGTGTTTTGCCCTGGGCACCGCACTGACGCTGTACTCGTTTCTGAGGCATGGTTTCAATCTGGCAGGGTTTATCGGCTTCATCGTCGTGGGGATTATCTGCATCCTGGCGACCTGGGGTTATACCATGGGCAAGCGACCCTATGGCTACATCGGTCTGGGCGACATCTCCGCCTACTTCTTCTTTGGTATCGTCGCCGGTGTGGGTGGCTACTTTCTGTATGCCCATACGATGGATATGGTCGTCCTCTTGCCCATGACCAGCGTGGGGCTCTTGTTTGTGAGCACCATCAACCTGCAGAACATACGGGATTTCGACAACGATTTCGCCTGCAAAAAATACACGACCGCTATCGTGTTGGGGCGCGCAGGTGCCATCAGGTATCAGTTCGTGCTGGTTGTCGTGGCGGCTCTATGCTACCTGTCGACACCCGTCATCTTTGGGCTCAGCAATCCACTCAACTACCTGTTTGCTGTTACGATGCTCCCCTTCATCGTTCACCTCATACGCTTCTACACCTTGGCTACCTCGCGGGAGAGCCCCGCCAAGCTCGACCTGCTCATGTGGCCCCTCACCCGCTCGATGGGCTTGACGGCGCTGCTGTTCTCAGTGTGCATCTGTCTGTAGGCGGCGGCAAAACAGTGCAGCAAAAGAGGGAGACCTGCCCCCTGGCTTCAAAGTGCGAAACCGGGGAGCAGGCCTCCCATACTGAACGGAGGGTGGTGCTGGCGGGAGACTAGCGATTATCCGATGCCGCGAACTTCTCCGCCAAGGCAGCCTGACCTGCCGCCAAACGTGCCAGAGGAACGCGATAGGGGGAGCAGGAGACGTAGCTGAGACCGATTGTGTGGAAGGTCTTGACGCTGTCAGGGTCGCCACCGTGCTCGCCGCAGACGCCCAGCGTGATGCCGGGGTTGGTGGCGCGCCCGAGCTTGCAGGCCATGTCCACCAATTTGGCGACGCCGGGATCAACGGTCTCAAAGGGATTGAAGGGCAGCAGGCGACGCTCAAGGTAGCGTGGGATGAACTGGGACTCCACATCGACACGCGAGAAGCCAAAGGCAGTCTGCGAGAGGTCGTTGGTGCCAAAGCAGAAGAAGTCGGCGTGCTGGGCGATGTCATCAGCGGTCACCGCGGCGCGGGGCAACTCGATCATGGTGCCAATGGGGATATCGAGCGTCACGTCATACTGCGCGGCGACCTCCGCCAGCACGGCCTCGGTCTCACTGCGAAGCGTGGTGAGCTCGGGGGTCACGCTGACCAGCGGGATCATGATCTCGGGCTCGGGGTTGAAGCCCTCCTTGAGCAGGCGGGCGGTCGCCGTGGCGATGGCGCGCACCTGCATGGCGGCGAGCTCGGGGTTGAGAATGGCCAAGCGCACGCCGCGCAGACCGAGCATGGGATTGACCTCGACCATGGAGTCGATGTGCGAGAGTAGCTTGCGCTTGCTGATGATCAGGTCGGTGTCCTCGGTAGTAAGCTCAAGGCGGGTAATCTCGATCTCGAGCGTGCGGGGGTCATCGAGAAACTCGTGCAGCGGCGGGTCGAGCAGGCGCACCACGACGGGCAGGCCGTCCATGGCCTTGAACATGCCGTAGAAATCCTCGGTCTGTACAGTCATCAGGTCATCGAGCGCCTTATCACGCACGGCGGGATCGTCCGTGAGGATGAAGCTCTGGATGATGGATTTGCGCTCGCCCAAAAACATATGCTCAGTGCGGCACAGGCCGATGCCCTGCGCACCAAAATCGCGGGACAGCTGCGCGTCCTCGGGGTTATCGGCATTGGCACGCACACCCATGGTGCGGAACCCGTCCGCCCAGGCAAGGATGGTGTCAAGATCGCCGGAAAGCTCCGGCAGCACGAGGTCTACGGCACCCAGCACCACGATGCCGATGGTGCCGTCGAGCGAGATGAGATCACCCTCCCTGATAACGATGTCGGTACCGGCAACAACGGCCTGCTTGTTCTCGGCATCGATGCGCAGTGCCTCGGCGCCGCAGACGCAGGGGGTGCCCATGCCGCGCGCGATAACGGCGGCGTGTGAGGTCTTGCCACCGTGGCTGGTGAGGATGCCCTCAGCGGCAACCATGCCCGCCAGGTCGTCGGGGTTGGTCTCCCAGCGCACGAGCACGCATTTGCGCCCCAGCGCTGCCACGGCAACGGCATCGGCTGCAGAGAAGACCGCCTCGCCCACCGCTGCGCCAGGGCTGGCGTTGAGCCCCTTGGCGATGACATCGTAGCTGGCATTCTTGTCGAACTGCGGGTGCAACAGCTGATCGAGCTGCGCCGGGTCGATGCGCAAGACGGCCTCTTCCTTGGAGATAAGGCCTTCTTCCACCATGCCGATGGCGATATGCAGCGCAGCGGCTGCCGTGCGCTTGCCCACGCGGGTTTGCAGCATCCAGAGCTTGCCCTGCTCGATGGTGAACTCGATATCGCACATATCACGGTAGTGGTTCTCAAGGATGCCAAAGACCTCCTCGAGCTCAGCGCCTGCCTCCTGCAGGCCGGGCACGTTCTTCAGCTCGGATATGGGGCTCGTATTGCGGATACCGGCCACCACATCCTCGCCCTGGGCATTGACCAGATAGTCGCCATAGAACTCGTTGGCGCCATTGGCGGGGTTGCGTGTGAAGGCGACACCAGTCGCCGAGGTCTCGCCCTTGTTGCCAAAGACCATCGACTGCACGTTGACCGCCGTGCCCAGGTCATCGGATATCTTGTTCTGCTTGCGATAAAGCTGCGCCCGGTCGTTCATCCAGCTACCAAAGACCGCGCGGATGGAGAGATTGAGCTGCACGTCGGGATCCTGCGGAAAAGCAACCGCTCCGTCGACAACCAATTCAGGAAAGGCCTCCGCACTGACATTCTCCGAGAAAATCGTCTTGAACTCCCCTACCAGCGCCTCGAGGTCGGCGGCGGAAAGCTCATTATCGCCCTTGACACCACGAGTGATCTTTCGGGCGGTGATGGCATTCTCGAACAGATCGCCGTCCACATCCATGACGACCTTCGAGAACATCTGGATAAAGCGGCGATAGCTATCCCAGGCAAAGCGGGGGTTCTCGGTCTGGGTGATCAGACCGTTGATGGACTGATCATTTAACCCGAGGTTGAGCACGGTGTCCATCATACCTGGCATTGAGAAGGGTGCACCCGAACGGACGCTCACCAACAGGGGGTCGGTCGCATCACCGATGCGCTTGCCGATGCGCTTCTCAAGATCGAGGCGATAGCGTTGGATCTCCTCCACAACGCCCTCGGGAAACTGGTTTCCTGCCTTCGAGTACTCCATACAGGTTTGGCAGGAGATGGTGAATCCGGGAGGCACCGGCAGACCGATGGCAGCCATCTCGGCAAGGTTCGCGCCCTTGCCACCAAGAATGCCCTTCATGTCCTTGTTACCCTCGGTGACATTGTTGCCCTGGGCATCTTTTCCAAAGGCAAAAACACGCTGCACTGTCTCAGACAACTTCGGCTCCTTTTTGCGGGCTGCCCCGCAAGGCAGCGGTTGGTCAGGCTTGCAGGTTATGTACGTATGGTATAGCTAGAGGGTGCTGTTTAGCGAGGGGTAGGATAACTCATAGTACCGTAGAATCTCTTGAGCGGTTTCCTCGATGGCACGGTTGTCGGTCTTGAGGACGATACAGCCCAGTTTTCTCATCAAAAGGCGTGCTTCGTCAAGGTCCTCCTGCACGTTGCTAACGGCGGCATATGAGCCAGCGACTGCCACGGCATCGCCCAGACGCCGTGCCCGTATCTCGGCGAGCAAGCCCGCCTTCGAGGTCAGCCCGAAGATGCGACGGGAGTCGATATCAAAAAGCTGTCGGGGCACCGCGACACCCTGCGCCAGGGGCACATTGGCCACTTTGTAGCCGCGCGACGCGAGATAGACCGAAAGCGGCGTCTTGGACGTGCGCGATACCCCCACCAGCACGATATCGGCCTGATCGAGCTCCTCGGCATTACGCCCGTCATCGTGGTTGACGGCATACTCCATCGCCTCGATACGCTTGAAGTAGTCACGGTCGGTCTTGCGGATAAGACCGGGCTTGCCCTTGGGCCTAAGCCCCGTCGCCTCGGCGATAGCGTCGATGGCAGGGCCGATAAGGTCGACGGCGGCAACGGATTTATCCGCCACATACTCGTTGAGCTGCTCGGCCAGATGAGGGTCGGCAATCGTATAGAGCACGACTATCTCCTCATCGGTATCAGCGAGCCTGGCGCTGATGAACTCGGCTATCTGGTCGATGTGCGCGACATTGGGCAAGCGCTGGATGACCCATCTGCCGGCTCCAAACTGACTTGCCGCGGCGGCTGCCATTATGGCCGCGCTGTCACCAACACTGTCCGAGATGATGTAGATGGTCTGCCGCTCGTTGCGGGGATCTTCGATAGGTAGCATCTCAGCCTGCCAGTTTCTCAAAATCGGCAACGTCTTTGAAGGCAGCCACAAAACGATTGAGCAGCTTGAGGCGGTTCTCGCGCAGGCTGGGATCCTTGTCCATGATGAGCACCGCGTCAAAGAGGGTGTCGATGGGGTTGCGCAGCGAGGCCAAGAAGGTCAGGGCATGCGCGTACTTGCCGCGGGCAAGGGCATCCTTGACACCTAACGAGACGCGGTCGATGGCAGTACAAAGCGCACGCTCATGCTCGCCCAGCAGCTCCTCGTCGATGCTCGTGCCCAGGCGGGCATCACGCAGGTTGTTGGCACGCGCGTAGGCGGTGGCCAGATCGCCAAAGAGCTGCGGATCATCGGCGCGCGCGGTATCGAGTGCCGCGCAGCGGGCGAGCAGGTCTACGGGCTCTATGATGTCGGGAGCCAGGACTGCTGCCACGGTATCAGGGCGAAAGCCCTTATCCCGGGCGATGACCTCAAGGCGGGCGGCAAAAAAGGTGCGTATGGTCTGCCGTGTTGCCTGTCTGTCAAAGGGGAGCTCCTTATAGTGCGCCAGCGCGTCGCTGATGCAGGCCTCCAGCGACACGTCCAGCCCCGAGAGCAGGATATTGATCGAGCCGATCGCCGCGCGCCGCAGCGCAAAGGGGTCGGATGAGCCGGTGGGGCCTTGCCCGATGGCAAAGATGCCACAGATGGTGTCGAGCTTATCGGCCAAGGCGACCACATTGCCCTCGAAATTCGAGGGCACCTCATCGGTGGCAAAGCGGGGACGGTAGTGCTCCCCCACAGCCAGGGCGACCTCAGCCGCATCACCCTCGGCCAGGGCGTAGTAGCTGCCCATGAGCCCTTGGAGCGACGTGAACTCGACAACGGCACGCGTCACCAGATCCGCCTTGCAGAGCAGGGCGGCGCGGCGGGCGTTATCGATCCTTTGCTCGTCGCCCTGAGCGTAGGTTGCGATGGTACCGGCAAGCGCGACGATATGCTCGGTCTTCTCGTAGACCGTACCCAGTTTTTCATGAAAGACAACCTGCTTGAGGTCGTCGACATAGCTTGCAAGGGGACGCTTGAGATCCTCATGATAGAAGAAGGAGGCATCGGCCAGACGCGGGCGCACCACACGCTCATGACCCGCGATGATGCTGGAGTTGTAGGCGGGCGAACCGTTTGACACCACGATGAACTGGTTTGACAGAACGCCATCGGCGGCATACAGCGGGAAGTAGCGTTGATGTTTGAGCATCGCATCGGTGATGATCTCAGGGGGAACCTTGAGAAACTCCTCATCAAAAAGACCCACCAAGGTCGTGGGAAACTCCACCAGGTTGACCACCTCGTCGAAGATCGCCTGTGGTACATAGGCCACAAGCCCGGTCTTCTCTTCGACCGTCTTGATCTGGGCGCGGATATGGGCGCCACGCAGGGCGGCAGAATCCATCACCCAGAGCTTGGTGTGCAGACTTGAGAGTTCATCAGCCGCGGGAACCTCGACCGCGCCGGGGGCGATGAGGCGATGCCCATAGGTCAGGCGCCCGGCGCGCAGCCCGGCAAACTCACAGTCGATGACCGCATCGCCCCAAAGCGCCAAAAGCCAACGGACGGGGCGGGAGAAGCGCGCATCCGTACTCCCCCAACGCTGCGATTTGGGCCATTTGATGGCGCCGATAAGCCCCGTGAGCAGCTGGGGCAGCAGGAGCTGGGTCTTGCGGGCGATCTGCTCGACCATGGCAAAGACGTATTCCGTACCGTCCTCCTTGCCGCGTGTCAGGTCGCGCGCCGTCAGCCCCTTGCCCTTGGCAAAACCCTCCGCCGCCTTGGTGGGCTGACCCTCCGCGTCAAAGGCGATAGCAACAGAAGGCCCACGGAAGCGCTGCACAAGCGGTGTGGATAAGGGCGCCAGACGGCGCACCTCAAGGATGATGCGACGTGGTGTGGCATGGACATGCAGCTCGCCATGCTCGATGCGGGCAGCCGCCAGCGCCTCGGTAGCCAGTTGCCTCAGTTGCTCGGTTGCCTGCGTGAGCGGCCCCGCGGGAATCTCCTCGGTACCGATCTCAAGCACGAGCGTCGCGGGCTGCGTGGGATGGGCGCCCGCGCTTGCGGCACCGGGGGATGCAGCATCCTCCACAGTCGACGGGCGGGCAGCGTTTGCCGCCGCGCTCAGCTCGCCTTCGCCCGGATCGAGCTTTGGCTGCTCGATCACCGTCGCCAGATACGACTCACAGCAGGCTTTGGCCAAAGTGCGAACCCGCAGGATGTAGCCCATGCGCTCCGTAGCCGAGATGGCACCGCGCGCATCGAGCAGGTTGAAGGCGTGTGAGCACTTAAGCACGCAGTCATAGGCAGGTAGCGGCAGATCGTGCGCAAGGATACTCAGGCATTCCTTCTCATAATTCTCAAAATTGGAGAACAGCAACGCGGTGTCGGCATACTCGAAGTTGTAGGCGCTGAACTCCCGCTCGTTCTCCAAAAAGACATCGCCATAGGTGAAGGTATTGCCCTCGGCGTCCTGTGACCAGACGATGTCATAGACCGAGTCGACACCCTGGATATACATGGTCAGGCGTTCGAGGCCGTAGGTGAGCTCCACGGGCACCGGTTTGCACTCGATACCACCCACCTGCTGGAAGTAGGTGAACTGCGTGACCTCCATGCCGTTGAGCCAGACCTCCCAGCCCAGACCCCATGCACCCAGCGTGGGCGACTCCCAGTCGTCCTCGACAAAGCGCACGTCATGCTCGCGCGGTTCGATGCCGATGGCGCGCAGTGAGTCGAGGTACAGCTCCTGCACGTTGTCCGGCGAGGGCTTGATGAGCACCTGGAACTGATAGTAGTGCTGCAGGCGGTTGGGGTTGGCACCATAACGCCCGTCGGTCGGACGCCGCGAAGGCTGCACATAGGCCGTCTTCCACGTGCCAGGACCCAATGAGCGCAAGGTCGTGGCAGGATGGAAGGTGCCTGCACCCACCTCATTGTCGTAGGGCTGCAACACCACGCAACCCTGCTCGGCCCAGTACTGTTGCAGTTGTAAGACGATCTCTTGAAAGGTCATTGCTCTCCACATCCGTACGCTCGGTTTTATCTTAGTATAAACTGCCTATGCGATCGAAGGGCCATACGCACACGATGCCACGCGCAATCACCATATTATCCAGGATCGGCCCAAAATACCTGCTATCCAGCGAATTGCCGCGATTGTCACCCATCACCCAGACAGAGTCAGCGGGAACCGTGTACGGGTATTCGATAGCCACACCCGCGAGCTGTTTGTCAAAGGGCAGCGACTTGGCACCATGGGTGTAGGGTTCAGAGAGAACCGTACCGTCAACAACCACGTTTCCGTCCTTAAAGTCGATGATCTGCCCTTCCACGGCGATAACACGCTTGATGAGGATACGTTCAGGGAGGATGGGATCGACAAACGTCACGATATCACCGGGGCGGATGGGATTGACCTCATAGGTGACCTTCTCGGCAAGCACTCGGTCGTTAATCTCGATGGTCGGATCCATCGAGGCGGTGGGTATCTCAAACAGATCGACCACATAGGTTCTGAGGAGAAAGGCGAGCAACAAAGCCACAACAAGGACGAGGACAAGGTCGAATATCTCCCTAAAAAGGCTCACCTTCTTCTTGCGCCGGGGAGGTTGCTTTGCCGCAACCGCCTGCGTTATCTGTTCACGCTCTGCCATTGTAATCCTTCAGGGCTGCCCGGGCGATAGACCACTCGTCGTTGCTAAGGGATGCCCGCTCGAGCAAATCGGGGCGAATCTGTGCGGTTTTGAGTATAGACTGTTTGCGCCGCCATTCGGCGATTTTTTGGTGGTCACCGCTCAAGAGGATGGAGGGCACCGCCAAGTCGCGATAGACGGAGGGGCGCGTGTACTGGGGAAACTCGAGCAATCCATCAGCAAAGGATTCCTCGACATTCGAAAGCTCATCGCCTAAGACTCCCGGCAGCAGGCGACAGATCGCGTCGGTTACCACCATGGCGGCAAGCTCGCCGCCAGTCAAGACGTAGTCACCCAGGCTGATACATCTGTCCGCACGTGTATAGACGCGCTCGTCAAAACCCTCATAGCGTCCGCAAACCAAAACGAGGCGCGACTGCTTTGAGAGCTCCGTGGCTATTGCATGGCTAAACGGCTCGCCCGCGGGTGTGAAGAACACGACCGTGGCAGGCTCGTGGGCAAGCAGGTCGTCTAAGGCCTCAAAGACCGGTTGCACCATCATCAGCTGTCCCTGCCCGCCACCATAGGGCTCGTCATCAACGGTCCGATGGCGATCACCAGTCCAATCGCGCAGGTCATGCGCCGCAAAGCTCAAAAGCCCCTTCTCGCGGGCGCGCCCGATGATAGAAAGGCTCATGGGCACATCGAACATCTGCGGAAAGACGGAGACTGTCTCGATTCGCATCTCAGCTCCTTGGTTCCCATTGACCAGACAGGTCGATAAGCCCCTGGGGAGCCTTGACCTGTACCGTCTTTCCCTCACGAGCCACGATGAACTCGTCAACGGCGGGGAGCATGACCTCACCAAAGGGTCCGGTGATGACCCAGAGGGGATGAGCGGGTGTCTCCATGATGCCGGTGATAACACCGAGCTCACCCAGATCAACATCCTGCACGATGCAATCGAGCCAATCGTCTTCGTCTCCCGCTTCAAGTGCGGGGATATCAAGCGCGTCCGTTCGTGCCAGGAGGCAGTGACCCACAAGCAAGGAGGCGGTGTCGATGGCGTCAACACCCTTGAGCAGCACGCCCCAGCCCGTGCCCTGCTTTTGCACCGCAGTTATCTGCGTTGCGCGCGGACCCTCAGCCAGCGGCGGCACGACCCAGACATCCAGGCCCTCATACAGCACAAAAGGGAGGTCATCGACGGGTATCGTGATGACCTCTCCCTTGATTCCTTTGGTTTTAGTGATACGCGCAACCAACGTATAGGCGCTGGGTTCCCCCAATTTAACCGACAACCTCGACTTCAACGGGTCGGTCGCCATAATAGGTGGATGCGGCACGTGCCAAGGTGCGGATCGACTTGATGATACGCCCTTGCCGCCCAATGACCTTGCCCACATCATCAGGGGCGACCTGTATCTCAACAACCAGCGAATCGCCTTCTTCGCGAGCGGCGACCTGTACGGCATCGGGCTCATCCACCAGCTCGGTAACGAGGGTCTCAACCAGAGCGACGATGTTCGTATCTTCCGCAGCCATGGCCTTAGGCTTCTTCGCGAGCGGTCTTGAGCAGGCGGGCCACCGTATCGGTGGGCTGCGCACCCTTCTTTATCCAGGCATCGACCTTCTCGGCATCGAAGGTGATGAGCGCGGGAGTGGCGAGGGGATTATAGCGACCCAACTCCTCAATGAATTTGCCATCACGCGGTGCGCGGGCATCTGCCACGACAATACGGTAATAGGGTGTTTTTTTTGCGCCATGACGAGCAAGGCGAATTTTTACTGCCAAAATCGACTCCTTCATTCCAAGCGATACCTACGCTGCGCATCGATATCGCGACTCGACTTTCAATAGTACGCGATGACGGACGGTTTGTCATCACTGCGCTGATAATCAGCAGACGGAAATGATACAACAAACGGGCTTTTGCTGCACACGATTATCGTGATTGCGCCTGATTGCACCTGGCTATCCCTCGATTTTGCGCGCCAGTGCCCGGGCAAAGGCCTCAAGCGGGGCAGTGTCAAGTGCATCGGCCGCACCAGCATCCATCTTGCTGGCAAAATACGGCGAGAGGGGCAGCGTGGCCGTCAGGCCGATGGCATACTCCTGTGCGAGCGCCTCGACGCTGCTGGGACCGAACAGCGCGTGGCGTTCTGCGCAACCAGGGCATTCGAAATAGGACATATTCTCAACCAGACCGAGCACGGGTATCTCCATAGTCCCTGCCATGTTGATGGCTTTGCCCACGATCATGGAGACGAGCGTCTGCGGAGCGGTAACGATCACAACACCGTCGATGGGCAGTGACTGATAGACCGTCAGCGGCACATCACCGGTGCCCGGAGGCATGTCGATGAGCAGGTAATCGAGCTCGCCCCAATTAACTTCGCTGAAGAACTGGCGCACCATGTTCGAGATGATGGAACCCCGCCAGATAACCGGTGTCGTGTCGTCAGGCAGGATGAGGTTGGTGGAGACGATCTTGATGCCGCTCACTGACACAGAGGGGATGATGCCAGACTCGTTGGCCCTGAGCTTCTCTTCGATACCAAAGGCGCGCGGGATCGAGGGGCCGGTTATATCGGCATCAAGGATGCCCACCTTGTTGCCGTTCTTTTGCAAGACACTTGCCAACAGTGAGGTCACCAGCGACTTGCCCACGCCGCCCTTACCGCTCACCACGGCGATGATGTGCCTGATATTTGATGCCGCGTTGGTCTTCGCGCGAAAATCCTGCGGCTGGGTCCTGCTGGCACAGTCTGAGGCACAGCTTGAGCAGACGTTGTCGCAGGATTCCGCTTCTTGCCCCTGTTGCTGGCCCTGCTGTGCCACTTGTTGTGGCTCCTGTTCTTGTTCTGCCATGCGGTCTACTCCTCCAGATAATCCTTGAGCTTGCTTGAACGCGAGGGGTGGCGCAGCTTGGCAAGCGTCTTGCTCTCGATCTGACGTATGCGCTCG
>JAITTM010000069.1 GCA_031286975.1 Coriobacteriales bacterium | reverse complement strand
AACCTGCGCGATCTGCCTGATCTGCTCCTCGCGCAAACCCGGCTGATAGGGCTGCATCGGCTTGACGTTGTTCTTGAAGAAGCTGTTCCAATCCATGTGTTC
The DNA here is from genome assembly GCA_031286975.1 of Coriobacteriales bacterium. Classification (GTDB taxonomy): domain Bacteria; phylum Actinomycetota; class Coriobacteriia; order Coriobacteriales; family UBA8131; genus JAITTM01. Next base: position 2,413 of record JAITTM010000069.1, on the reverse strand, counting down.
TCCTTGCGTGAAGGGCCCATCGCGTGCGGTGGCCAGAAGCCCGTGCGTTACAGGTTGGCGGTCAACCATTCCGGCTTGATGCCAAAGCGGTCGAGATAGACGGTTCCCTCGTTATCGTTGCAAAACAGCGCCGACTCGACGTTGCGCACCGCGATCGTCCAGATGAACTCAAGGGGCATATGCAGCCAATATGAGGCGATGCCCCGTATCACGCCGCCATGCGCGACAACCGCCGTCTTGCCGCGACGCTTTTCGAGGGAGCGTGTCGCCAGCAGGAGCCGCGCGGCAAAATCCTCAATGCGCTCGCCGCCTTCAACCGGCCAGAGAGGGGCGGTCTCGCCCCAGGGAAAACTGAGCTTTTGCTCGACGGCCTCTTGATAGGTAAGACCTTCAAGCACGCCAAAGCCCATCTCACCCAAACGCGCATCGATCTCAAGCTCGATACCCAGACGCTCTGCGGCCGGAACAGCGATAGCAAGGCAGCGCTCCAGGGGAGAAGAGACTATCGCCGCGGGCTGATAGGCAACCAGGCCTTCGATGGCCCAAGCGCATTGCTGCTCACCCAGGGTGGACAGCGGCATATTCTGAGAGCCAAGGTAGCGCTTCTGAGCATTGGCAACCGTCTCTGGGTGGCGCATGAGAAGGATCTGGGTATTCTCCTGCGTTTTTACATACTGATGCGGATCAATGACCATGGGTACACCATTCTAAAGCCATGAGGGGTGACTCCCCGATTGTACCCTAATGCCTTAATCCTGCGAATCCTCCGCAACGCCGCCGCCACGAATCAGCGCAGTGTGTGGCAGCAGCATCAGGTAGATTGGCGCTTCAGCGCGACTTAGTATACCTATCTTTTTTGGGGAGGGTACCCTTTATCAGGAAAACAGGTTGGGAGAATCGAGAGTGATGCACCCTTGCCTCATCAGGAGGTATCGTATTCGTTTACAGAAACATTGCCATATAGAGAGGGATTGATGTCACAGCACCTGGGGTTCCCAGGTTTTTGGTGGACAGGCGAATGCCTTGACTGGCACCGTAGTTCTTTATCGCCGCCTGGAGGGATTTTGATTTCTTGTTGTCTGCGGATTTCACCTCCACGGCACAGGTTGCTCCCTCCCTTCTTAAGATGAAATCGACCTCAATCTGCGAGCGATACTCAAAGTAGTACAGCTTTCGTCCAAGCTTGATGAGAGTGTCGGCAATGATGTTCTCATAGATTGCCCCTTTGTATATCCCCAGGTTGCCCTGGATGATATCGGCTTGGGAGCCGTCCTCAAGCATCGACACCAACAAGCCGGTATCGCGCAGATAGACCTTGAAGACATCGGGTGAGGCATTGCCCTCCAAGGGCAACTCAATCCTGTTGAGCTTGTTGCAAAAACTGGTAATGCCCGCATCATCCAACCACATTAGGCTGCCGCCGTATTTTCTGGAGCTGCCGTTTTTATCCACAAGCGAATAGCTGAACTTCTTATAGCTCTTTGACAACTGGCGCGGGACGGAAAGAAAGCAGGCCCTTGCCTTGGTCTTTTCTGCGCCCTCGGCATATTTGATGATGTCATCGGCGTAGTCGTGTACGATTTGGCGTTGCAAGCCAAGCACCTCACCAAAGTCCTGGTTTTTTGCAAACGCAAACACCACCTCCGGCATTCCGCCAACGACGATATGCTCACGAAAAAGCTCCAGCATTCTGGTATGGACAGCCGCCGGTACCGGGCTGTTCCTATCAAAGCATTCACGCAGATCGTCAATCTGCTCTGGCGAAAGTGCGCGTGCCCATAAAAATTCCTCGAAGTCCAAGCCGTTCATCTGCAAGCGTTGCGTATAACCAACGGGAAAGGAGGCGACATCTTTGTAGCTCATACCCAGAAGCGAACCGGTTGCTATGGTGTCAAAGACCGGGGAGGCAGCAAGAAACTTAAGTGCAGTTATCGCATTGGGGCAGGCCTGAATCTCATCTAAAAAGAGAACGGTTTTGCCCGGCTCCATTTTTGTGGTTGGAAACAGCATGCTCAGCTGCCGCGTGATGCCCTCGATGGACAAATCACTGCTGAATATCTCCCGATATTTGGGTGTCTCGATAAAATTCAGACTGATAACCTGCTCGTAGCGCTGTTTGATGAACGACTCGATTGAAAATGTCTTACCAACCTGGCGAGCCCCATCGACAACCAAAGGCTTTTTGTCCTGCCTGTCCGACCACTCCTGCAACTGGGCGGTAACTTTTCTTTTGAGCATACGCATACCTTCCTAATAGGAGTTTCACCTATTATAGACAAGGATAGCTGAGTTTCTCCCATAATATCTGCAATATGCAAGAAATTACGTCGTATCAACTTGCAAACTGCAAAGATTTTCGTGATAGGGGGTGAGATAGGGGACGGTTCCTTGTCTCACTACGAGAGACAAGGAA
>JAITTM010000060.1 GCA_031286975.1 Coriobacteriales bacterium | reverse complement strand
GTTGCCGCATCCAGCCCTCTGTTGACGCTGGCTCCATAGCCCTCGTTGTGTTTGTCGATCACGGTTATCCGTGCGTCCTGGCGTGCCTGAGCCTGCATGATCCGCAAAGACCCATCGGTCGACCCGTCGTTAATGCAAAGGATCTCAAGGTCTGAGTGCGTTTGGCCGCACACGCTCTCCAGGCACTGCGGCAGGTAGGCTTCAACGTTGTAGCAAGCTATGATGACCGAGACCTTCATAGGAGGGCTTCACCAACCGCAGGCGCAGTGGGCGGCAGCACCTGTGGATGCCCGCTCATCTCCCCAGCTCTTTTCTGAGCATGCTGGTCGACACCGACGGCGTATAGGGAAAGAACACTAGCTCCGCACCCCGTTTGCGCAGCTCATCCTGCTCGTGCGCCCAGCCATCATGCGCGTGATCGTCCCCACTGAACATGGCACCAAAGTGGTATTTTTGCCAGGCTGCGATCTTATCCAACAGGGCTATGGTCGTCTCGTCCACCTCATCGACGTAGCGGATGGCGGCCACAATCGCCAACCGATCCGCACAGGGAATCACGGGGCGCTTATGTTTGATCCTGTCGATGGCGTCATCGCTCAGCACGCCCACCACCAGCTTGTCGCAACGCTCCTTGGCATTGCGCAGCAGGTTGAGGTGCCCTACATGAAACAGATCGAAGGAGCCCGAGACGTAACCGATCTCCCAGCGTTTGTCACTTTCAGTTGCAAGCATAAATTCCCGTCCTAAAGTCGACGTTTGGCAAGAGCGGCGGCGTTCTGTCTGATGATCTGCTGGTAGCGCTCATGTTCTTCACCATACACCTCAGCATAGGTCGTTGCAGCGATCGCCTTGAACTCGTCTGCAAGAGTATAGCGTTTCAAAATCGAATCATACAACGCTTGAACGTGCGGATCCTTTGAGAGAACCGCCGAGAACTTAAGAACGCCCACCGCCCGTGCTACCGCAAAATCCGGATCCCTGTCATCCGCGTAATACTCCTGGTCAAAATACGTGAGCTCATCGGTGCTCACATCATAGAAGCAGTTATCGGGAACCATCTCCCAATAGCATCTGCCCCCTCTGGCAGCTCTGTGGATGTCATCCCGGATGCGATCGAACAAGCGCACAACCTCATCATCGTTCCAGGAGCCCCTGAGCAGGCTGTCCACCCAGTGATCCCCCAAGGTGGGCAGTTCGATGCGCGGCATCACCAAGACATCGTTTTCAACCACGCACTCCACGGCATTCACGCCGCAGCGCCGCAACTCGGCATGGTTCGCCGCGATTTGCCGCACAGTCATTTTGCCGCTCTTATCCAAAGGGGTCTTGTAGACCCTCCCATCGGTCTTCAGCAGTGTGGCAAAACGCTTGCCTGGCTCTCGGTATGCGGTTACCGCGGCGTATTCGACATCACAGGGCGGATCCTCTTTGTTTATTTGCGCCTCGACCAGATAGGCTCCACACATGAACTCAAAGGCACCGCCACGCACAATCTCTCTATAGAGACCACGCTCGTCGTAGTGCAGGCTCGCGTCATTATCAATATAGGGCACAAAGCGCTGCTTGAGAAGCTCATTGGGCAGGTAGCTGTCGCTGTACACCTCGGTAGTGAGCCAATGGTCAGCCAAGGGATAATACCATTTTTGCCCCAAAAAGCCCGCGCGCTCAAGCCGCTGTTGGAGCTCCGCCTTGCTGGGCAAGGGGTTTTTGCCCCTGCCAAACAAGGTGTCATAGGGCTGGCCTGAATCCGGCGCGGAATGCCCTGCCCAATAGCGCAGAGCAAAGGGGTTCTCATAAGCAAGCAAGAGGCGCGCCTGCGGTTTGAGCATATGCGCATAGGCACAAAGAGCCTCAGTGCGCATATCCGGCGGGTCAAGCGCAACAACATAATCGTACTTTGTGCCGCTCGTGTGCTCGGTATGCAGCTGCACCGCGCGCGTGCCCAGTAGATCCGTCAGCACGCCACCACTCAGGTCAAGCACATGAGCATCGTGCTCAAAGGGATACCAGCACAGAATGCCTTCACGCATGTTTGCCGTTCGATAGAACTCCAAGAACTCGCCCGTTAAACCCATGCCGCACGTCCTTCTTCAATCAAGCGGTCATCAACCTCATGAGGCGTGGCACCAAAACGCACAAAGCGCAGCGTATCATTAACCGGGTTGACCAGCAGCACATCCCAACACTCTTGGGTAGCGCATTCCCGTGCCCGCTGAGGTACAAGTGCCCCCTGCGGTCTGTCTCCGCAAAGCCCTTCGCAGGTGGCGCTTGCAAGGGAGACAACAGGGAATGCCCCCTCGTTATCAAGGCTGTCAGCATGCGTATGCCCGTGGATAAACGCCAAGACGCGATGTGCCTGTGCGCCCAGTACCTCCTTGAGTGCATCCTGCCCGCGCAACGCGCCGCCCACACCCATTAGCCGAGCCTCAGGCGGCAGGTGCGAGAATACCACGACCCTTCTGGCTGGTGGCGTGGCAGCCAAGGTGCAGCGCAACCAGGCGATGCAGTCCTCACTGTAGCCAAAAGGCTGCTCGTAATCCGTGTCAAACGAATCCAAAAAGATCAGTCTGGTATGCCTACCTTCGATATCGACCTGATAGTGGGGCTTGCTCCTGCCCAGATTCAACTCGCTTTGCTCCAACAGAGAGAGCGGGTCAGGGTTATTGTTCAGAGCGTTTGAATCACATTCACCCAATACGGAGAAAACCGGTGCGCCCACAGCACGCAGGTCGCCCAACATCTGCTTTACACAGGCGCGCTGAGCAGCAAGCGGCAGCTCCCCATCAGTAAAATCACCCAGGTGGATCACGCCATCAAGCGCCAGCTTCTCGCCCAGAAGGCTGATCGCTCGCGCGGTATCGCCCCAGGTTCCCTCGGCAGTCGCATGCGTGTCAGTGAGCAGCACAAACACCAGATCGTCGGGCGTTTTAAGCTCGGCAACTTTTTGGGCGACCCGCTCAGCCTCCTGCACGATCCAGCCCTTCCGCCCCGCCGCGCGCGGCAGCGGCGGCTGTGCCTCACGGGGATGAAGAAGTTCTTGCACGAGTGCGTCTTCTGCGGCAAAGAGCTCATCATGAAGATACGCCCACACTCGCTCGCCCGTATGCCCATCGTTGTTGAATATGAACTGGGGCATATCCCGCAAGCGCGTCTCACGCAAAGGATCGTCCCCCTGCGCAAACGCCTCCAGCAGCTCCGGCAGCTCCTCAACGGGATAGTGATAATAAAGCCGCGGCATCTGGTTTTTATAGCGCGCTTTGGCGCTCTGCTTGGAATAGCCGTTCAAGAACACGAGGTGCACCGCTTTGCCAGTGGCGATGTACTCATAGGGCAGCGAGGAATCCCCGTCGGTCAGCATCGCGTTGCTGAGCGCAAAGGCGTTGATGTAGTCTTTGCTCTTATCCACGATGATGTTGTCATAAGCCTCCAGATCAGCAAGCCATGCGTCAAGCTCACGCTGCGTGAGCAAATCGCTTATAACCAGATGGCCAAAGAGTTTTGGATGAGGGCGCCAGAACAAAACCAGATCCTCGTGACTCTTAAAGAACTCCAGCACGGTGTTCAGGTAATTGAGGAACATCTGAGCAGGGCGTCCCGTATTGGTATAGTGCGGATTCCACAAAAGCGCGCGCCTTCCGCGAATCTTCGCTTTGTACTCCGCGGTGAGCTCGTCTGACCTGAATCCATTGATGCCGGAGCTGATGTCAAAACGCGGTGCCCCCATCAGCACGGCGTTTTTGCCCTCTAGCGCACTGTATTTCTTAAAGTTCGCCAGTATCTGCGTGGAGTAGGCGATGATTTTCCACGCGACAGGATGAACCGCATGTTGATACCCAAAATCAATCGCTGTCTCACTTATCGTGTCAAAAAAGCCATAAGGCAGATACACCGTGCGATACCCCGAGTTCTGCGCCGGAGTGATCTCGAACACATCCTCAGGGCCGCTGAAGAGTGGCCCCTCGTTCTGGTTGATATGAGGCCTGGTCACAAACAGGATGTCAGGACTCTCTCGAAACATATCGTATTCACTCTTCTGCTTCACAGGCAGCGGGCCGCTTTCAGTGCAAAGCGACGCATCGGTGCTCTTCCATCTCTCGACTCCCTTGCCAAGCGGCGCATGGATCAGGGAGAGCTCGCAGCGAGGATCTTTGGCCGCCGCGGCATAGACACTCTCAAAGGAGGGAAATATCTGCTCCTCCTCAAGATTGAATGCCAGCTTCAGGGTGGTATGCGTGTGTTTGACCTGCAGCGCTTTCAGGTTTTCGATTTCCTGCCTGAGATCAAGGGGCGTTGTGCCTTCATGCCGCAGCAAATCGACAAGGACGCTCAAAAACCCCCCGTATACCTTGTTGGAGGCAGAGATTGCCCGCTCCCCATAGATCATCGCGTCTTGCACCGCGCTTTTTAAGGAGAATACCGCGGCAACAAGTGCCTGCCTGCGCTCCGCCAATGCCGCATCATCAAGGCTCAAGAGCTCATCGCACAGCCGTGAGAACCGATAACCGGTTGTCGCATTCATCCTCTGATCCTTGATCAGGGCAGGCAGGCTGCTCAGATCAGCTGTTGGCGACTGCCCCCCACCAGCAAGCCTGCTTGCTGCAGCGCCAAGCTTTAGACGAAGCTTTTGCGCGAATCGCTTGAGCAACTCCCTGTCAAGAGTCCTCCACTGGTTGAGCCACTCAGTGAGCTGCTTGTTTCCCTGTGCCAGACCCGCCTTCTCCTGTTCGAGACGCGCATTCTTCGCCTCCAATTCGCGGGCAAGCTGTTCACGTTTGCCGTATACATCTCCCAGCACAACCCTACGCACTGCGGCATGGGTTCTTGGGTCAAAATAATACGCCTCAGGGTAACCGAGTATCCCCAGCGCATCGAAGCCGCTTGCGCGATAGAATCGGGCTGCGGCAGTATAGGCATCAAAATCCCACTGGGCTTCCAGCTCCCTTGCAACGGTGTCTGCCACAGAGTTGACGTAGCTGCGCTCCAGCACAGCAAAATCGTCAAGACTCTCAAGGTGCTGCCTCAAGTCAAGGAGCCCTGGGTAGTAGCGCCTTGGATCACCCAGCGTTGCCTGCGTCAGGTTGCCGCCATGCCACCAGCGCGCACGACAGAGCACCTTGTTGGCCAAGGCGACACGCTTGGCCGCTATCAAGGCCCTGTGCATGAAGAGAAAGCCGTCCCCTACGCGCCGCGCGGCAAAATCAAGCTGCGCCTCACGCACAAAATCCGCGCGCAGGAGTGTGGCGTTCAAATTCGCCCCCAGCTGAAAGATACGCTCGGGGATATCTTGCCAGGCAAAGGTCTTCTCCCAAAGACCAAAACAATGCCGGGCGCTGAGGCTTGGTGGTGCCAGGGCAAAGTCAGCAAGCGGATCAGCCACGATACCCAGTTTGAAAAGGAGAAGATCTGCGGCGCTGCTCTTGGCTTTTGGGAGGCAGAGCGCCAGGGCATCCAACTCAAGGTAATCGTCAGCATCGACAAACAGCAGATAGGTGCCCCGCGCCAGACTCAACAGCTCACTTCGCGTAGCCCCGACGCCCTGGTTCACAGCGTGCTCCACAAGGGTCATCCTGGCATCGCCAGCGGCGAGCTCTCTTAGTAGCGCCAAGCTGCCATCCGTCGACTTGTCGTCGATACAGATAAGCTCCAGGTTGCCATATGTCTGCTCCAACACCGACTGCACGGCTTGCCGCACAAAGGCAGCCGCGTTATAAACAGGCATCAAAACCGAGACTTCAGTCATAAACCAGCACTACCGCCCATCAAAAAGAGAGAGTATCGCGTGCAAGCAACCTTCATTAATGTAACATGCATACGGTAATACACAAAACAATTCAAGTCGAGCCACCAGCGCTTCCCCTCGTGACGCTATTGGCGCTATTGGTGTGCCCTCGAAACAACAAATCCGCCCCATAAAACGGATCTCCGACTTTACTCATTCGTAAACAGCGCAACGAGATAAATTGGTAGATAAGTAACCTTATCGACCTTCTCAATATTTGTATGTGCTAACACATAGGCTTTTGAGATATCGTACTCTTTGACGTCAAGGGCATTTGTCAGTGCGGCGTGTGTTTTATACTCGTTGCCTGATTTGACTTCCAGCGCAAAAATAGTTCCGTCTTTACGTTCAATGACAAAATCGATTTCACCAGTCTTTTTGCTAATAAAATAGCGCAATGCAAAA
>JAITTM010000010.1 GCA_031286975.1 Coriobacteriales bacterium | reverse complement strand
AGAATCTTTGTAGATATTCCGTTGTCTGAGGCACTCCCAACCTGTTGTTGAAATAGCTGGCTCTCACCAGGGCGTCGCGAAAATAGTGGGCGTGCTTTTCAAACGGCGTGTTGTCTATGTCATAGCCAAGCCATCTGAGGTACAGCTCTATAAAGACAGCAATCGTTTTGGTGTTGCCCTCAACAAAAGGATGCACGTGCCAGATATCTGCAGTGAATCTTGCAAGTTGTTGCAGTTGTTCATTGGTAAATGGATACCCGTATTCTCGCATCGCAACGGATTCTCGCTGAAAGAAGGTATTGAGCGTGGGAGTAATATACAGATGATTTGAATAATGTACGGATTTGCCAAAAAGTATCGGCTCGTCCTTCATGATATCGTATGTTCTGATTAAGCCAGCGTTTTCTCCAACGCTTTTCGTTGCGGAGAACAACCACGCATGAATCCCCTTGAGCATGTCTGGCGACAGAGCAAAGACCATCGTATCCAATGCCTGAACGATTCGACTTGAGACGATGTCCGCCTCCTGCATCTCTCTGTGGCTCTGAATAGCGAAATCCTGCGCCGCATAATGCTTGGCCAGACTATCTTCGACCTGGGCGTAGCTCAGCTTGCCAGCGATGTTCTGTTCCGCCAGCTCCAAGAGATAATCTGACGGTACCAAGCCATCGACCTGCTGTAGCCCAATTGCGGTATTCCAGTACTCACGCTTCTTCTGCGAATCGCTGGTCTCAGTTATCTTCTTGTATTCCGAACCAGACAGCATCATCGCTTCTTACCGTTTCATCTGGAGGTTTATCCCGCACACAAAGGAGCTGCGTGACACCCCGTCATTATACGATATGTTTGAAAGTTGAATCTGATGGAGTAGCGCGTGCCCTGCCCTGCTCTGCCCTATCAGTCAGGGGCGGGTCGTTCTCCGCAGATACTCATAGGCTATGGCGGTGAAGGCCTGGGCTACGTTGAGGGAGGGGGTGTAGCCTTTTTGCGGGAGCTTGAACTCGAAGTCGCAGAGCTCGCGCACCAGACGCGAGATGCCGGTGTCCTCAGCACCCATTACCAGCACCAGGCGCCCCTCAAGCGGGGCATCCCAGATGAGCTGCTTGGCGTGCTCAGTTGCGGCACCCACCCAAAATCCCTCGTCTTTGAGGCGCTTGAGCGATTGCGCGATATTGGCTTCACGCGCAATGGGCAGGTACTCAACAGCGCCGGCGGAGGTGCGATAGACGGCATCGTTGACCGGCGCCGCCCGCTTGTTGGGAATCAGGACACCCGTAGCACCTACCACCTCGGCGCTGCGCACGATGGCGCCCATATTGCCTGCGTCTGTTATGTGGTCGAGGGCGACAATCAGCGCGTTGGGCTTACCCTTTGCCAGGCGGATAAGATCAACCAGCGTCGAATATTCGTAGTTGTAGGGCTCGTCGTCGAATAAGCGGGTCTGCTCACGCCAGTCTGACATTGCTGCTCCTTACTTCCTCACGAGACGAGGGCCGGAGGAGGTGTCCTCTATGGCGAGCTCGAGCTTGGCCAGACCGTCGCGCACGGCATCTGCCAGCGCCCAGTTCTTCTGGGCGCGCGCATCTTGGCGCAGGCGCAGCAAACTATCCAGCGCCTCGGCGGCAAGGACACCCTTGTAGCCTGCGAGTTCTGCTGCCAATGCGACCGCCTCCTCGGGCAGAGGGTCTTCTCCCCCACCTTGCTCAAGCTCGACCCCCAGCACGCCCAGCAGCTCGACTATCGCATCATGCGCGTCGATAACCGCGAGCTGGTGCGACTGCCCGTAGATGCCGTCCTTTATGCTTGCGTTGCCGGCGGTCACCAGCTCGAACAGAGCCGCCACGGCACCTGCCGTGTTGAAGTCGTCGTCCATCGACTCTGCAAACTGCCTGCGCGTCGCCTCGATGCGTGCGAGCAGGTCGCAGGTCCACGAGGTGTTTCTGTCATCGATGCTGTTGGGCGCAGCTGGCACCACGGCGTAGTTCTCGACAGCCCACGTGAGGTTGCGCAGCGCGCTCTCGATGCGCTCGAGCGCCGCGGTGGCCTCGTCAAGACGTTCACGCGAGTAGTCAAAGGGGCTGCGGTAGTGCGTCTGCAGCATCAGCAGGCGCAGGGCTTGGGGCCGCACGATCTGCAAAACGTCTTTCAGCAGCAGGTAGTTGCCCTCTGACTTTGACATCTTTGCCTTGTCGATGGTGAGCATGCCGCCGTGCAGCCAGTAGTTGGCAAAGGTCACGCCGCTGGCCGCCTCAGATTGCGCGATCTCGTTCTCGTGATGCGGAAAAACCAGGTCGTCGCCACCAGCATGGATGTCAAAGGGGCAGCCCAGGTATTTGCCGCTCATCGCCGAGCACTCGATGTGCCAGCCGGGCCGCCCCGCGCTCCAGGGTGACTCCCACGAGGGTTCGCCGGGCTTGGCGGCCTTCCACAGGGCAAAATCAAGCGGGTCATGCTTGCGCTGGTCGACCTCCACGCGCGCACCGCTTTGCATCTGCTCGATGTCGCGCCCGCTCAATTTGCCATAAGCAGGAAAGGAGCGTACGGAGAAGTACACGTCGCCTTCGACCTCATAGGCATGCCCGCTTGCAATCAGGCTGGTGATAAGACCGAGCATCGTGTCGATCTCGTCGGTCGCCCGAGGACGGATGGTGGGATCAGCGACCCCCAAAGCGTGCATTGAATCGATGAAGGCCTGGGTGTACTCGGCTGCCACCTCCGCTGCCGTGCGCCCCTCCTCATTGGCCCGGTTGATGATCTTATCGTCCACATCCGTGATGTTCTGTACGTAGGTGACCTCATAGCCGGAGTATTCAAGATAACGGCGGATAACATCAAAGCTCAAGAAGCTGCGTGCGTTGCCGATGTGTATGAAGTTGTAGACCGTCGGTCCACAGATATAGAAAGCGACCTTGCCCGGCGTGACCGGCACGAACTCCTCTTTGGTACGAGTCAAGGTGTTATAGAGACGCATATCAGATACCTCCGCCATAGATGTAGATGTCCTCGCTCAGATCGAAGACAACGGTATCCCTGCCTTGCCAACGAGGGGTGGGCACGGACAGTTGCTGCTCAAGTGCTGCCAGGCGCTTATGCAGCACCTCGATCTGTACCTCAACGGGGTCGGGCATCAGATCGCGACGATAGGGGTCGGCCGGGCAGATGCGGATACCGTTTTGCGCGACGATGCGCCCTGGAATACCCACCACCGTGCAGTTCTCTGGCACATTGTCCACCACCACCGCGCCGCCGCCCACCTTGGAGTTAGCGCCCACGGTGATGTTGCCCAAAACAGCTGCACCCACGCCAACGGTCACGCCCGCCTCGATGTTGGGATGACGCTTGCCGTGCTGCTTGCCGGTGCCGCCCAGGGTCACACCCTGATACAGCGTCACGTTGTCGCCCACCACGGCGGTCTCGCCGATGATGACACCCATGCCGTGGTCGATGAACACGCGGTGCCCCAGCTGGGCGCCGGGATGTATCTCGATGCCCGTGAAGAAGCGCGTGCATTGGCTCAAGAAGCGCGCAAGCCCCTTGCGACCATGCTTCCAGAGCCAGTGCTCGTTGCGGTGCGCCCAGGTGGCCTGCACGCCGGGGTAATTGATGAGTATGCCTATTGAGGAGGTCGCAGCAGGATCGGTATCCTTGACGGCCTGTATGTCTTCTCGCAATCGCTTGAACATGATGGATCCTTAGTCATCCAGCGCAAGAATGCGCGCGTATTCTCAGTATATCGTGGTATATCGGGGGATGCATCGGTCATGCTCCTTGTGTCCCCTGTCCGGCCCAGTCAAGCTGGGCTTCAACACAGGCAGTCACACTCGCTTTGCAAAAGGGCGACGGCGTAGGCACTGATGCCCTCTTCGCGCCCCTCAAAGCCAAGCTGCTCGGTGGTGGTGGCCTTCACGCCCACCTGGCTCACATCGATGCAGAGCGCTTGGGCCAGATTGCCGCGCATGGCCTCGCGATAGGGCGCCAGCTTGGGTGCCTGCGCCATCACCACGCAATCCACGTCGGCGACGCGATAGCCTTGGCTTTGCACGAGAGCGGCAACTCGCCCCAGCAGCTCGAGGGAATCAGCGCCTTTATAGGCGGGGTCGGTGTCTGGGAACAGCGCGCCGATGTCGCCCAGACGCAGGGCACCCAACAGAGCATCGGTGATCGCATGGGCCAGTACGTCAGCGTCTGAGTGGCCAAGAAGACCGCGCCCGTGCGGAATCTGCACGCCGCCCAAAATGAGCGGGCGCCCCTCGGCGAACGCGTGCACATCTATGCCTAAGCCGATGCGGGTTGCCACCGGCACCACCTACAACCTTTCCTGCAGGCGCAGGGCAAGCCCCGCCTCTGCCGGAGCGCGATCCTCCGGCACCGTTATCTTGATATTGTCGCGCGGCCCTCTTACCAGCAACACCTTACCACCCAGGCGCTCGACCAACGCGGAGTCATCGGTGCCCACAAAACCCTCAGCCAGCGCCGTTGAGTGGGCGCGCTTGATGATCTCGCTCCTGAACACCTGCGGCGTCTGGGTTGTCCAGAACGAGGAGCGGTCAGGCGTACCGATTATATTGTTGCTGCTGACGACCTTGAGCGTGTCGATGGCGGGAAACCCCACCACGGCGCCGTCGGCGTCGATGTTGCCGCGCACGGCGGCGATGGTGTGGCTCACCAGCTCAGGCGTAACGAGCGGGCGGGCACCGTCGTGGATGGCGATGAACTCATAGGTATCCGGCACCAGATTGATGCCCGCAAACGAAGACTCCTGGCGCAGGGCACCGGAGGGCGCCATGATGATGGGTGTCACAAAGGGATACGAGTCGATGGCCTGTCGGCAATACTCGTCCATGCGCTCCTCGGGCACCACGATCACGATGAGCCCCACATCACCCACGGCATCAAAGGCCTCAGCGCTCCAGGTGAGGATGGGCTTGCCCAGGATATCGAGCAGTTGCTTGCCGCCGCCGCGCCCAAAGCGCTCGCCACTGCCTCCTGCGAGGATGACCGCCGCCGTGCTGGGATTCGAGTTGACCTGTCCACGCAAAGAGACCAAGGATGAGGTGAGAATGTCGAGGTTCTCCCGCGTGAAGAAGAACTCCGGCGCAGCAAGCACCGAGGGCCCGGATACCGGATCGACCGAGCGCCCACCCTGTGCTGCTATGGTATCGCTGTCAACGCTGTTCATGTACGATTTTCTCCCCATGCAAAAGGTGAGAGAGTAGTATAGCACGCCAGGGCGCGGTGGAGCGATTCAGGAAACACCGATTGCCCGTGTTTTGCCCCTGTTTTGCTCGTGCCGCATTGAGCCGCATGCACTCACGGGCACGCTCAGGTATTCGCCTGTGCCCTGCTCGATTCTCACGCATTTTGCTCGTGATCGGTGGCCTCTGAGGCGATGAGGTCGAGAAGCTGCTCAAGGGTCTTCTTGCCAAAATCAAGGTGCCTGTCGTTTAGCACCAGCGCGGGAACGCTCATGATGCTCCAGTGCTCCTTGAACGCCGGAAAGTGGGCGACATCTACCATCTCGGCCTGAATGAGCGGGTTGCGCAGCGCCATGAGCTGGGCGGCGGCAACCACATCGGGGCAAAGCGTGCATGAAAGCGAGATGCCCACCTTGATGTTGACCGGACGCCCATGTTGGACGATGCGCGCTGCCAGGGCCTCGTCAATGGTCTGCCCCGGTCCCGCGGCATTATAAAGCGCAAGCACAAAGGAGTTGATCTCATGACCGGCCGGCACGCCGTGGAACTGTGCGCCCAAAAAGCGCCCGCTGGTATCCACAAGCGCAAGCGTGGGGTATAACTCGGTGTTGAGCTGCTGCTCAAGCGCTGGGTCGTCACCTTTTTG
>JAITTM010000223.1 GCA_031286975.1 Coriobacteriales bacterium | reverse complement strand
TGTGCGGATTTACCGGCGCAGTTGGACGCTTACTCATGACTTGTTCCTCCTTTTTACAGACCAAGCAGGTCTGTCACCCCAAAAAGATGGCTCCTTATTAAGCTGTCGCATATATCCAGGATTGATTGTACTCCACTTTTTTGCGTCTTTAAGCGGCAAATGACTTTTTTTGTTTTTGTGCTACACTACCCCTACCAACTGTTTCAGGGCGAGGTGCGAATCCTCACCGGTGGTGATTGGCGAGAGACACGGTTTTCTCCCCGCCATAAGTCCACGAGCAAGCGGGCACAAGGTGCTGCTTCGCAGAATCGGTGCGACTCCGATACCGACGGTATAGTCCGGATGAAAGACGCAGAGGATCAACGTTGTCGATAATCGAATGCAAAGATGTGCAGTACGCCTACAGGGACGAAGCGCCAGCGCTTGACGGTGTGACGCTCGCTGTTGAGCAAGGCGAGTTCGTGGCGATCATCGGCCACAACGGCAGCGGCAAATCGACCCTCGCAAAGCATATCAACGCGCTGTTCAAGCCCCAGCGCGGCACTGTGCTCACCGTGGGTCTGGACACCAGCGACCCGCGCAACAGCTTTATCATCCGCTCACATGCCGGTATGGTGTTTCAAAATCCTGATACCCAAATGGTCACCAGCGTTGTGGCTGACGATGTGGCTTTTGGTCCGGAGAACCTCGCGGTTGCACACGAGCAGATAGTCACCCGTGTGCAGGAGGCCTTAGGTGCCGTGGGCATGACCGACTTTGCAAGCCGCAACCCCGCGCATCTCAGTGGCGGCCAGAAGCAGCGCATCTGCATCGCCGGCGTGCTGGCCATGCGGCCCGACATCCTGGTGCTCGATGAGCCCGGCGCCATGCTCGATGCCCGTGGCCGCCGCGGTATCCGCCGCATCGTGCGCGAGCTCAACAAAGGTGGCATGACCGTGGTGCTTATCACTCACTTCATGGAGGAGGCCGTGCTCGCCCAGCGCGTTTTGGTGATGGCGCAGGGCAGCGTGGTGATGAGCGGCACGCCGCAGGAGGTCTTTTGCCAGAGGGAGCGCCTGCGCGCGCTCAAGATGGAGGTGCCCTTTAGCATCCTGTTGGCCGAGGCGCTGCAAAAACACGGCATTGGCGTAAGCAGCATCATCCGCCCCGAGGATCTAAAGGAGGAGCTGTGCCGCCTGGTGCGAGCAGAACAGGGAGGCGTGCGCTCCTTGGTGGGCGCGCGCCCCTTGGAGAACGTGCGCTCCTTGGTGGGCGCGGAGCAGGACGGAGTGCGAGCAGGGACGGAGCAGCGGGACGGGACACGTGTCCCAGAAGCGGGAGCAGGGACGGAGCAGGCGCCCCATCCCGCAGCAGCATGTCCCTCCGTTCCGCAGCTTTTTACAAAATCGCCTCCCCCACTCGTGCTTGAGCAACTGAGCTACACCTACTCATCGCATGAGGGGCAGACTGTTGCGTTGCGCGACCTCTCACTCAGGGTCGAAGACGGCGCCTACCTGGGCATCATCGGCCATACGGGCAGCGGTAAATCGACCTTGCTGCAACTGATGTGCGGACTTTTGCAACCCAGCTTTGGCCGTGTGTTGATAAACGGCGAGGATCTTGCGGATAAAACCGTGCGCCGCTCCGTCCACGCTAAGGTAGGCATGGCCTTTCAGTACCCCGAACATCAGCTGTTCGCACCCACAGTGGCAGAGGACATCGCCTTTGGCCCCAAAAACGCCAAGCTGCCCGCCGAGCAGATCGACCAGCGCGTGCGCCAGGCAATGCAGCGCATGGGTCTGGACTTTGAGAAGTACGCGGCAAAGTCGCCCTTTGAACTCAGCGGCGGCGAGAAACGCCGTGTGGCGCTGGCGGGCGTGATTGCCTGTGACCCCAAGATATTGATCCTCGATGAGCCCACAGCCGGCCTCGACCCTGCCGGACGAGACGAGTTGTTAGGCTACGTCGAGCAGTTCCACCGCGCGGGCATGACCATCATCATGGTCTCGCACAGCATGGATGACATCGCGCGCTACGCCACCCAGATCCTGGTGCTCAATCAGGGCGAGAGCTTTATGCAGGGCAGCCCCCAAGAGGTATTCTGCCACGGAGAAGAGCTGCGCGCCATCAACCTGGGCGTACCCCAGGCTACCAGCTTTGCCGCGGAGCTGAACGCCCTGGGCTTCTCCCTACCCGGGGATCTGTACTCGGTGGATGCGTTGGCGCTTGCCATTGCCCAGGAGCTTGGCGGTGATCGCTGTGGCCTATGATATCGCCATCGGGCAGTATTACCACAGCAACTCGCTTATCCATCGCCTCGACCCCCGCATCAAGGTGACCTTGCTTTTTGCCTCTATGGTGGCGGCGTTTTTAGCCAACACCTTTATAGGGCTGGGCATCTTGATGGCATTCCTGCTCCTTGTTGTAGCGCTTTCAAACATACCCCTGCGCACGGTGGGCAAGGCGGCGGCACCTTTGAGCATCCTGCTCGTCTTTCCCCTGCTGTTCAACGTGTTTTTTGTCACAGAGGGCACTCAGCTGGCGCATTGGGGTCTTATCCTCATAACCGACGAGGGCCTCTGGCGCGGACTCTTTATGATGCTCCGGCTTTTTGTTCTGTTCTTCTGCGCCACGCTGCTCACCCTTACCACCTCGCCCATCGCGCTCTGCGACGCGATGGGCAGCATGCTCAGACCCTTTGATCGTTTTGGTCTGCCCTCCTTTGAGTTGTCGATGATGATGAGCATAGCGCTGCGCTTCATACCCACCTTGCTGGACGACTTTGACAAGATAAAGAAGGCGCAACTCGCCCGCGGCGCCGTGTTTGACGGCGGAGGCCCAATAGCGCGACTCAAAGCCCTTGTTCCCCTCTTGGTGCCCCTGTTTGCGCAGAGCTTTCGCCACGCTGAGGATCTCGCCTATGCCATGGAGAGCCGCTGCTACCACGGAGGTGCCAACCGCACCCACTACCATGCCCTCAAGATCGAGAGCCGCGACTATATCGCCTGCGCCGTGGTGCTCATCCTTATCGTCGTCATGGTCTTTTTGTAGCACGTTGTAGCACGGCTTGTCAGAGCACGCGGCACCCAAAACGAGAATCCGGCAAAGGGCGAGTCTTCTTTGCCGGATTACCCTGCTTTTTTTGGCAGTAAATGGGAAAATAGCCTCAAGTGCCCAATGCCCAGGGCACTACGACCGCATCTGCAGGAGAAACACCACCAAAACCACCACCAGGATGACGATTATGGCACTGGCGACGATGATGACTGTCGTCTTGCGCTTTGAGCTCTCTGCCTCGCGCAAAAACGCCTTGTCCGCGGGGCTGCCGCTTATCTCAATGCGATGGAGCTCGCTTTCTGCCAGCGTGATGGCGGCGGTATGCGCCGTGGCGGCATCAAGGCGCTGCTCTGCCGCGCGCACGGGGCCGGTTGCATTCATCGCCGTATCGAGCTCCCCTTTGAGAAAGTCGAGGCGGGCGTTTTGCTGGTTGAGCTTCTCCGGATAAGCAGCCTTGGCACTTAAGACGGCGGAGATGAAATCGCGGGCAAGCTCCTCTTTGTTGGGGTCGCCCTGTGCCTGGAGCGTGGCCTCCCCGCTGGTAAAGGTGACGAGAAGCTCCTTGGTCTCGGGGGTCTCCCCAACTATCTTCTCATCAGCCTGGATATCGTATTCGAACTTGAGGCTGCGTCCATTGGACTCGATGCGGTCGTTATAGAGTTTGATGCCCGCATAGCTTTTGAGTTGCTCGGCAAAGTCCTTCTCGAGCTTGGCCCTCTCTGACTTGAGGGCCTTAACCCGTTTGTCATAGACCTCCTGGGCTGCCTTGACCTCTTTTTTGGCTGTCGCAACAGCAGCGTTATAGTCAGATTTTGCGCGCGCAACCTGTGCGCGAGCCTGTGTTACCTGTCGCACGTACTCGTTTTCGATCTTCGCCACAGGGGGCCTCCTTGCCATTAGCTGAGCGGCACTGATTCTGTTGGCTGATTATACGCTTACCGCGGCCTTGCTCAAAGCCTGCGTTTTGGCGCAGAGCCGCTAAGCAAGCCTGAGCAAGTATTCTGACGGTTCGCCACAGAGCAGTAGCGCACAGATCGCGCTGGATTTTTTGGTTGCTGCCGCGCTTTGACCTGAAACACCATCACCGATTTACTCTCCGTTTACCTGCGTGCAAACCTCCGTTGATATTTGGGCGGCACCATATGTTTGCAATCATCGACTGGAGGTTCACATGAAACAGCAAGCAGCAGTATTCAGCAACAGCGCGAGCGGCGTGGGCGGCAACGCAAACGCGAGCGGCGTAGGCAGCGCAGGCGGCGCGGGCGGCAACGCAAACGCAGGCGGCGCAAGCGGCGCGAGCGGCGTGGGCGGCAACGCAGGCAACGCAGTGCTCGCCATCGAGGCCCAGGGGCTCAAAAAGGCGTTCAAGGACAACCAGGCCGTCGACGGCATCGACCTTAAGGTGACGCAGGGCGGCATCTACGGCATCCTCGGCCCCAACGGTGCCGGCAAGACCACCACCATCAACATCCTGGCCACGCTGATGCGGCCCGACGCCGGCACAGCACAGGTCTTTGGCTACGACGTGGTGAGGGAGGCGCAGCAGGTGCGCCAGCTCATCGGGCTCACGGGGCAGTTCGCCTCAGTTGACGAGAACCTCACCGCAACCGAGAATCTTGTGATCTTTGGCCGCCTGCTGGGCCTGAGCCGGGCCGCCGCCAAGAGCAAGGCCGCCGCCCTGCTTGAGGAGTTTGCCTTGAGTGAGGCCGCCCGACGTCCGCTGAGCAATTTCAGCGGTGGCATGCGTCGTCGCCTTGACCTGGCAGCCAGCCTCATCGCCCAACCGCCGCTGATCTTCTTGGATGAGCCCACCACCGGCCTCGACCCGCGCACGCGCAACCAGATGTGGGAGACCATCCGTCGTCTCGTGCGTGAAGGCTCGACCATCCTTCTCACCACGCAATACCTTGATGAGGCCGACCAGCTGGCCGATCGCATCGCCCTTATCGACCACGGCCGCGTTGTTGCCGAGGACACACCAAGCAACCTCAAGGCCTCCATCGGCGCTAAGACGCTCGATGAGGTGTTTCTCGCTTTGACCGGCAACGCCATCGACCCTCTTTGCCCTCTCGACCCTGTCAACCCCTTCGAGCAGGCAGCGTAAAGGAGATCACCATGACCACCATGACCCCAATCGCAACGCGCCCCGTAATAAGCAAGCACATCGGTCTGGGCACTACGCTTCGCAACACCCTGACCATGGCATATCGCGCCCTGCTCAAGATCAAGCACACGCCCGACCAACTGGTCGACGTGATGCTCCAGCCCATCCTCTTTACCCTGATGTTCGCCTTCATCTTTGGCGGAGCCATCGCCGGCAGCATGGGTGACTACCTGCCCACCCTCATCCCCGGCATCCTGGCGCAGACCGTCATCATGGCGTCTGTGACCACCGGCGTGTCGATGCGCGAAGATATGGAGAAGGGCGTGTTCAACCGCTTTAAATCGCTGCCCATCGCCCGCATCGCCCCTCTGGCCGGTGCCCTTATCACCGACTTTGTGCGCTACGCCATCGCCATAAGCCTCACCTTTTTGATGGGCTTCATCCTGGGGTATTTTCCTGCGGCGGGGGCGCTGTGGATACTTGGAGCCGGCCTGCTGGCGATGCTCACCGCCTGGTGCATGAGCTGGATATTCGCCTGGCTGGGGCTGATCATGCGCACCGCACAAAGCGTGTCGGGCTTAAGCATGATGATCCTCATGCCGCTGACCTTTCTCTCCAACGCCTTTGTGCCCGTCGATACACTGCCGTGGTTCTTGCAGGGCTTTGTGGGCGTCAATCCGGTCTCGCATCTGGTGGCGGCAATGCGCGAGATGCTCAACTTTGGCATCATCGGCGCGGACTTCTGGTGGACGCTGGTAGGGCTGGCGGCGATCGTCGCGATCTTTGCCCCTCTCACCCTGCGCGCCTACAAGCGCACGGCATAGGTACGTTTGTGGAGAAGGGCGAGGTTCCCGTTGGGTTGAGCCTCGCCCTTCTCCCCTGCTTGAAGCCTACAACCGGCTGGGCAACAGGCATCTTGCCTGACGATTCATGCTCCGTTTACAAAAGGCTGGTATCCTGCATACAGACACGATTTACAGGCGTTGGCGCGGAGGTGTTTGGCATGGCAAAGATCCTGATTGTTGACGACGACGAGTATATCCGTGAGCTGCTGCGTGCGCTGCTCTTTGCCGAGGGCTTTGAGACCTGTGAGGCAAAAAATGGCGCGGTGGCCCTTGAGGTCATGGCTGAGCAGAACCCCGACCTTGCCATCGTGGACGTGATGATGCCCCAGATGGACGGTTTTGAGCTCTGCCGACACCTGCGCCGCTACTACGAGGATCTGCCCGTGCTTATGCTCACCGCCAAAGGTGAGCTGGGCAACAAGGTGGCAGGCTTTACCGCCGGCGCCGACGACTATCTTACCAAGCCCTTTGAGGGAGAAGAGCTCATTGTGCGCGTCAAGGCACTGCTCCGCCGCTACAAGATTGAAAAATCGCAGGTAGTGCAGGTGGGCAAGCTCACCATCGACCACCTGAGCCATACCGTCACCCTGGCGGGCGTGACCAGCGACATCCCGCTGCGCGAGTTTGAGCTGCTCTTCAAGCTGGCTGGGTATCCCGGGCGCACCTTTGCCCGCGACCAGCTGATAGAGGACGTGTGGGGCTATGACTTTGACGGCAATGAACGCACGCTCGACGTGCACGTAAGCCGCCTGCGCGAGCGTTTTCCGCTCGAGGTCAGCGGCTTTAAGCTGACGTCCGTGCGCGGCCTGGGCTACCGCCTGGAAGTTGTGGAGGTCGCGTCATGAACCCCGAGGAGCGAAGTGTTCTGCATAAGGTACTCTGGGTGCTCATCGCGCTTATCCTGCTCGCGCTTGTCTTTGCCGCGGCCTACCTCATTGCCAACAACCTGCTCGATGTTTTTTGGCCCAGCTCTCCCCTGCCTCCGCTGGTGCGCTTTCTTCTCACCGTCTTGCTCGGTTTTATCCTCTTCGCCTTGCTCGCCCTTGCGGGCACCTGTGTGGGCAGATGGCACAGAAGCAAAGAGGGCGGGCGCGGGCGCGTGGGCATGGACACCCTGCTGCTCGATGCCATGGATCGCATTGCACACGGCGACTTTGATGTCTCAATCACGCCTGTGGGCTACGGCGTTTACACCGAGGTTATCGACGCCATCAACAGGATGGCGCAGCAACTGGGCACCATGGAGGGGCTGCGTCAGGATTTTATCTCCAACGTCTCGCACGAGATACAATCGCCGCTGACCTCCATCAGTGGCTTTGCAAAGCTGCTGCAAGACCAAGATGCCAGCCTCACACCTCAGCAGCGCACACACTATCTGGGCATCATCGAGGCCGAGAGCAAGCGCCTCTCCAAACTGAGCGACAACCTCATGAAGCTCTCGTCCCTCGAATCGCAGAGCACCCCGCTCAACCGCAGGGAGTACCGGCTCGACCAGCAACTGCAAAGCGTCATCCTCATGCTTGAACCACAGTGGCAGGCCAAGCAGCTCGAGGTCGAGGCAGAACTTGCACCCGCAACCTGCAACGGCGACGAGGAGCTGCTCGCCCAGGTGTGGGTCAACCTGCTGGGCAACGCCATCAAGTTCACCCCCGCGGGCGGCAGCCTGCGCGTAACCTTGCATGCCCAGAAGGACGGGCACAACCTGGTGCGCATCACCGACAACGGCATCGGCATCGCGCCAGAGGCCCAGATGCACATCTTCGAGCGCTTTTACAAGGTGGATAAGGCCCGCGAGCGCGCGGCAGGCGGCAACGGCTTGGGGCTCTCCCTCACCAAAAAGATACTCGAACTGCACGGTGCCCGCATCGACGTGCACAGCGCCCTGAAAGAAGGTAGCACCTTCACCGTAGGGCTGTGAGGGCAAGAGCCGCGAGAGCAGAGCAAAACGGGAGATTGTTTTCTGCCCCAGATACCTTGTCCCAGATTCTGACGCACAACCTCCGCGGCTAATCGAGCAGGCGGGGGGCTACTTGTTTCTTGCGAGAGAGGATACCGGGAACCCAGGCGCTGTGGGTGGCGAGGTCGATGTTGAAGCTGCGCTCGACGAGTTGGGGTTTGCCGGCGACGATGAACTGTGAGCCTTCGCGCATGATGTCGGTGACGAGGACGAGGGCGAACTCGAGGTTGCGCTCGACGACGAGGCGCTTGAGGGAGGCAACGATCTGGGCTTCCTGCGCGAGGATGGCGGTGGTGTCGACGGTCTCGTATTGGGAGATCATGAAGCGTGCGTCACCGCGCTGGAATGTCTTGGAGTCGGTGAGGATGATGCTCTCGACTGAGCCGTCCTG
>JAITTM010000130.1 GCA_031286975.1 Coriobacteriales bacterium | reverse complement strand
TGCCGCAGCCGCAGGAATGGTCGCTTGACGGCGACGATTACGCCGGTCTGTCCGGTGGCTTGGCAAACTATCTGGGTGGCATCGTAGCCAGCAAGAAGTCGCATGCCATTCCGCCCGAGATCGCCCGTCTCTACATCCTTGACGATCTGGGTGTCTCACAACGCTGGGCCAACAAGTTCAGTGAGGTGGGCATCGAGACCGTGGGTGACCTTATCGGCAAGAATGAGGACGACCTTTTCCGCATTGAGGGCATAGGTGTCAAGGCCATCGAGGAACTCAAGGCAGGTTTGGAGGAGCGCGATCTTCTCTCCATTCTGGATAACAAACCCTCCGACGAGGAGCCCGATGTCTCGCAACTGCTCGAGATGGTGTTCTCGCCCAACGACAGCGACCTCTTCTTGGGTGGCGAGGTGCCGCTGACCTACAGCGTCGATCCTGACGATGTGCTGGGCAACAACCTCACCGTTCGCAGCAACATGAACGATGCCGCTGAGCTTGATGAGCTTTTGGGCACCGTTGGCGCCCTTGGCTTTGGCATCGAGGATCTCGACGAGAACCCCAATGCAGGTGACGCAGACGAGGACGACGAGTAACCCTTACTCGCACAGCATAGTCGACACAACCAAAGGGCGCCCCACGCGGGCGCCCTTTGCGTTTGATAACAGAGTCGCATCAACCGCCACCTGGGCATGAGCACGGTGCCGGTTCTCGCGCTACCAGTTCTCTTGCTACGGGTGCTCTGGCTTAGGGAAGACCGAGCCCATACCGCCCGGGCTTCTCCCCACAGTGGAACACAGTGGAACAGTGCCGATTCCGCAGTGTGACCGGACATGCATCGGCATCGATAAAGATTGTTGGGAGCCTACTGCTCATAGTGGGTTAACTATAGCGACGAGCGCCTGAACAAAACCATGGCGGCTGCAACGGCTACTGCGCTTGTCACAGCCGAGGTGATGAGTGCAGGCAGCAGGATGGTCCACTCGTCCACACCAGCCATCACCTGCAGAGGGCTTGAGGCCAACAGCAGCGGGTTGAAGCTGAACAAATCGGGAAAGATCATCAGCACCAGCAGCGTGAACAGCACGCCGCCGGGCAGAGCGAGTCCGCCAAAACTGCCCTTGACCAGCACGGAGCTCAGCGGAACCAGTGACAACAGAAACACACCGCAGAGCCAGAAACTCGCCAGCCCACCGAGCACGAAGGCGACCTCCTCACCCGGAAACAGATAGAGGGTATACAGATGGTTGACAAGCGCCGCCAGCGCAAGACTCACGGTCCAGCCGCCAACGGAAACCAGGTATTTTGCCAGCAGCGCCGCGGAGCGCGAGAGCCCGTGCGTGAGCGGCAACACCAGCGTGCCCTTGCTCTTCTCGCCGCTCAATATCCCGCCATAAATCAACATCAGGGCGAGGATCCCCATCTGCGAGGTAGTGCTGTAGAACTGTATCCACGAATCAAGCGCCACCGGCGCGGGCAATGCAATCATGCCCTCTATACCCGAGAGCTGCAGGATCTCCGGCGTGAACCGCGCAAGCGCCGGACTCATCACCGCAAACGAGACCAGCACCAGCACCAAGATAAGCAGCTTATAGGTGCGGAGCGTCTGAGTGATTTCCTTTTTAAGAAAGGGGAGAAAACCGTTCATGCAATCACATCCAAATAAAGGCTTTCCAGCGAGGGCTCCAAAACATGGTAGGCGCGTACCGTGCTGTCCTGCTCGCTCAAGAAGGCAAGCACGTCACGCCCGTTTGCCGTGACGTTATGCACATCGATGGTGAGCGTGTTGCCACCACCACCCACCTGTTGCACAAACGGCAGTCCAAGCAGGGGCTGTGCCAGTCGCTGTGCGGCAGCGGCGCTCTCCATCTCGATCACGATGGTGTCACGGCGGTGCGCGGCCTTGAGCTCATCCAGTTTGCCATAGAGGGCAAGCTTGCCGCCATCCAAAACGCCAACCGCGTCGCAGACGCGCTCAACGTCGGTGAGTATGTGGGTGGAGAGCAGCACCGTGGTTCTCTGTCGCACCAGTTCAAGCAGGCCCAGCAGATCGCTTCTGCCCTGCGGGTCGAGTGCCGAGGTGGGCTCGTCGCAGATGAGCAGGGTGGGCTCGTGGATAAGCGCCTGCGCGATGCCGAGTCGCTGTTTCATGCCGCGCGAATACCCACGGATCTTGCGCTTAGCGCTGTCTTGCAAACCTACCAGTTCTAAAAGCTCGCTTGTCTGCGACTTGATCTTCGCGGGGCTCATGTTGGCGATCTGCCCTACGAGCCTGAGGTATTCGATGGCATTGAAAAACCCATAGTACTCTGGCACATCAGGCAGATAACCTATCATGTGGTTGGTTTTTGTCTCGCCATATTTGACCGGGACACCGCTGATGTGGACGGAGCCACTTTGGGCTTTGAGCAGACCCACGATGATCTTCATGGTGGTGGTCTTGCCGCTGCCGTTCTTGCCGATGAACCCAAAGACGCTGCCCTGCTCGACCTCAAAGCTCAGGTTGTTTAAGACCTGCAAGGCGCCAAAGCTCTTTGAAAGTCCCTCGATACTCAGAAGCGCCATCTTAATCATCGCCCCTTCCCAGGACAAAATAAAGGATAGGCCCGATGATGTTGATCAGCACCACTACCAGCACCCAGACCACCTTGTTGCCCATCTTGAAGCTGTCGTGCCGCAGCACGCTCACCAAAGCGACAATCATAAGCACCAGCTGGATAAGGACGATAGGGATAAGAAAGGGGAGCATTGCGAAGATAAGGTCAAGCACGTTATCGGAGACACCCACTACATTGCCAAACTCAAGCTTCATCTGAGCCCCTTTCCCTTTGCTTTCTGTTATATAGAGACCATAACAGATGTAAGAATCGGATACAAGGGAGCGGAAGAGGGTTAAGGCATTTTGTTACTTCTTGTTAAGGTTGTGGAGCAATAGTGTGTTTTTTGAGGTCTGCCGTGTTGCCCGACAAGCACTTGCTGTCAGAATGAGTACTATCGAAAACGCAGATACAGCTATACGTTCAAGAGTCTGCAAAGTCGTGGAATGTGGCCGTAACCTTGGAGGTAATGATTTATGAAAAGAATCGTGGCATCGTTTTTAGGAATCGTTCTGCTCGCGGGTCTGGTAGCTTGCGATTCCGCACGTCAGCCCACAGGTCAGTCCACGGGTCAGGAGGCACCTGCTCTCCAATCATCGGATATGGCGTATGAACTAGCAGACAGCTCCGGCATTGAGGTCAAAGCGTTCAATCTTGGTGAAGGGGAGCTGAAAAACGCCCTCGGGCAGACCGTTCCCTGTCCACTTGACGGCATAATTGCTGTTCCCCAAGGCACGGGGCCCTTTCCGCTGGTGGTTCTCTTCCATGGTGTGACACAGATCGAAAACGTCTACGATACAACCTACGCGGGATTCGACTACCTTGCCAAACAGCTTGCGGCAGAAGGCTATGCTACTTTGAGCTTTAATCTCAATACGGAGTACAACTGCTTTGAATACGGCGAATCC
>JAITTM010000111.1 GCA_031286975.1 Coriobacteriales bacterium | reverse complement strand
AGTATGCCCCCCTCAGGCGCTTTGCCTACTTCTTGGTGCCCATCCTGTTTGCGGTCTTTGGCATCGCCGTGCTTCGGATGAGCGTGCCCGATGCCCTTATCTTCTGGCTCCCTTTTGCTCTGCTGAGCAGCCTCGCGTTGCGCCTGTTCAGCGATAACATCCGCTCAACCCCGCTCAACGCACAATATGAGGTGCTGCTCTTCTCCTACCTCATGGGCACCGTGTTCAGGGCGTTTTTTGGTCTTAAGCCCAAGGCGGAGAAAGCCAAGCCTCCCGCTGCTGCTGCCGTCCCTGCTGGCGCTGCTGCTGCCGCTGGTGGTGCTGGCGCTGCTCTCGCTACTGCCACTGGCGCTGCTGGTGCTGCTGGTGCTGGCGCTGCTGGTGCTGCTGGCGCTGGCGCCGCTGCTGCTGGCGGCGTTACCGACACCGCCTCCGATGCCGCCCACACCCCGAGAAGCGCAGGCGGGAGCATCGCGCAACTCATCCCCCTCGCCGTCATCACGGTCTTCTCCCTTCTTGGCATCATCCTGCTTGCCCAAGACGTCGGCCAGCCCAGTGCCTTGTCAAGGGTCGTCATCCTGGTCTGGCTGCTGGTCAACCTCTATTACGTGGCGCTGGCCGTGCTCTTTGTGCTGGGAAGAACCATCTTCCGCGCCGACGAGCGTGTGGCAACGCAGCTGGAGTGCGAGCTGTTCATGGCGGGGCGCGCTCCTATCCCCTGCACATCAAGCGATTTTTCGGAGCATGGCATCGCGCTCGCCATCCTGACCACCGAGGATATTAACCCCGACGATACGGTGGACGTGCGCTTCTCTCTCAATAACTACCACGTGCGCCTCAAGGGACAGGTGCTGCGCGTCGACGAGCGCAACACCGGCTGGAAGTACGTGCTGCGTATTCTTGATTATTACGACACGTTCAACGACTACCTGCAGGTTCTGTATGACCGGGTTCCCGCGTTTCCCAGCACGCCGAGCATCGCGTCGAATCCCTTCTCGACGCTGTTCCGCAACCTCAAGCACCGTTTGGAAGCGCAGCGCACGCCACAACGAACCCTGCCGCGTTTTGATATCGACGAGACCTACGCACTGCCCCATGGGCGCAGCCTCCACATCACCAACTACAACTTCAAGTACCTGGTGACCGACACCGAGGGGCTGCCGCAGAGCTTTGAGATGCACCCTGCGCCCGGCCTGCTGTTCCGCTGCCACTATGAGCGAACCCTCCACAGCAACGCTCGGCTCTACCTCGTGCAAAACTACCAAGAGCTCCACAGTGATCCCGAGAAGAGCGCACGACTTCGCGCCTGGATAACCACCGCGATGACAAAAGCCCAACAGGCGACGTAGATAAAGGCAAGCTGCCGGTTGGCTGCCGGTTGGCTGCTGGCTGGCTGCTGGCTGGCATCTGCGTTACGAGACAAGATAACGGCAAGATAAAGGAGCCCCATGAATACGAGTGTTGATGCCGCTCTCTATAAAGATGGTGCCCGCGTAAAGACATCCTGCACTTTGGGAGAGACCTACCAGGCGCTCCATGCCAACCCAGGGGCAATGGCTTGGATCGAGCTGAATAACCCCAGTACGCAGGTGATAGAATCCCTCGCCCGCGAGTTCGAGTTCCATGACCTGCTGCTTGAGGATATCATCCAGGCACATCAGCGCCCTAAACTCGAGCGCTATGAATCGACCTTGTATGTGGTTTTGCACGCGGCGCGCTATCTTGACAAAGAGGAGGAGGTCGAGTTTGGCGAGCTCCACGTTGTGCTGGGCCCCGACTATGTGGTGACCCTGCGTCACGGAGGGGCGCCTGATCTTTCTGGGGTGCGCACAAGGTTAGAGTCGTCACCGGATTTGCTGACCTTTGGCCCCGAGGCCGTCTTATACGCTATCGCGGATGCCGTTGTTGATGAGTATGCGCCCGTGACGCGCGGGCTCGAACTCGACATCGAGCAGATCGAATACCAGGTGTTCAGCGGGGATCCCACGGTATCCCGTCGCATCTATGAGCTCTCCGGCGAGGTGGCCGATTTTCAGCGGGCCGTTCGCCCACTCAGACGCATACTCATCGACCTGCGCTCAGGATTCGCCAAGTACGGAGTGAACGAGTATCTCCAATCCTACCTGCGTGACGTCGAGGATCATTTGGTAGAGGTCTCTGAGAATACCGAGCGCTTTGGCGCGACGCTGAAGGACATCCTCACCGTTAATGCAACGCTCATGACACAGCGGCAGATAGAAGAGATACGTGCCCTGAACGAGGCCGGTGCCCAGGAGAATGACGCCATGAAGAGGATATCTGCCTGGGCTGCCATCATCTTCGCTCCATCACTGGTGGGCGGTATCTACGGCATGAACTTCGACATCATGCCGGAGCTGCACTGGGCCTTTGGCTACCCCTTTGCCTTGGGGCTGATGCTCACTTTGGCCGTGGTTCTCTACGTGGTCTTCAAAAAGAAACGGTGGCTGTAGAGCGACATCCCACAAAAAAGGAGCCTTCTTCATGAGCACGAGAGACATCGCACAGAAACGCGACAGCGACCAACGCGTGATCGAGTTCATGATCGCGCTCCATTGCAAAGACAGACATCCCGCACGCGGCACCGCCCCGCTTTGTCCGCAATGCGAAGAGCTCGTCTTATATGCCCGCGAACGCAATGAGCGCTGCCCTTACATACAGACCCGCAGCTTTTGCAAATACTGCAAAACACACTGCTACAAGCCCCAGATGCGCAAACTGATAAGCGAGGCCATGCGCTACTCCGGCCCACGGATGCTCTTCCATCACCCCCTGGTAGCGATCAAACATCTGGTGGCAGGCCAAAAACACCGGCTCTGTTAATCGGTTTTTGTTGTAAGCACTTGGCCGCTGTCACCTAGAAGCGGTGTAATGCCGGTACCGTATGTATTGCTGACCAACAGGTAATTCACTCCGGTTTGGCTGTCGACAACAATTGCACCAACTGTGCAAGTTTGACGGTCGTGTTGGCATTACGAATCGTCACATTCTTAATGGCAGAAGTTCCCGCAATCTTTGCCCAACGCGCTTTTGAGATGCCCTCATGGGCAACCGACCAAAAGATA
>JAITTM010000089.1 GCA_031286975.1 Coriobacteriales bacterium | reverse complement strand
CATCATATAACAACCAGGAGCCCCCTGCGCCCATAACAAACAAAAAGACGGGAGAAGCTTTTGGCCAGGGGTCTGCCCTGTGACTTTGACCCTTCGTGCGCGTGCATTGGCGCATCATTCACAGTACAATAGGTGACTCGCAAATCCATGCGACACCTGCGCGTCAGCACCTGCTTTGAAAGGACACCCGTGGCAAACGATTACAAGAACACGATGAACCTGCCTCAGACCGCGTTTCCCATGCGAGCGGGATTGCCGGTCAACGAGCCTATCCGCCTGCAGAAGTGGGAGCAGATGGATCTCTACCACAAGGTCCTGGAGCACAACGCGGGGCAGACCCCCTATGTGCTGCATGACGGTCCGCCCTATGCCAACGGGCCTATCCACATCGGGCATGCCTTCAACAAGGTGCTCAAGGATATCATCGTCAAATACAAGTCGCAGCGCGGCTTCTATTCGCCCTACATCCCCGGCTGGGACTGTCACGGCCAGCCCATCGAGCACATGGTCGAGACCAAACTGGGGCCCGAGAAGATGGCCAAGATCGACCAGCCCACGCTCCGCCGCCTCTGCCGCGAATGGGCGAGTGAGCACATCGACCTACAGCGCGAGGGCTTCAAGCGCCTGGGCATTACCGGCGACTGGGAGCAGCCCTACCTCACCTATACACCCGAGTATGAGGCGGGTAACGTCGTACTGTTCAAGGCACTATACGAGAAGGGTGCCATCTACCGGGGTCGCAAGCCCATCCATTGGTGCCGCCACTGCCACACCGCGCTGGCCGAGGCAGAGATCGAGTACGGTGACGAGAGCTCACCGTCGATCTACGTCGCGCTCTCCTTTGCAGAGAAAGTCGGGCCTTTCGTCGACGCAGCCGCCCCGCCTGCCCCCGGCACTGATACCCCCATCTCGCTGCTCATCTGGACAACCACCCCCTGGACGCTGCCCGCCAACACCGCCGTTGCGCTTGCGCCGGATGCCGACTACGTAGCGGTGCTGCACGACGGCATCGCCCTCGTCATGGCTGCGGAGCTGGTTGCGCAGGTGGGGGCAGCCGCGGGCTGGGATGCGCCCGATTTTCTCCGCAGCCCAGACGGGGAGGTGCTGGTGGTCAAGGGCAGCGCTCTTGTCGGGCTACACTACGCGCACCCCATCCACAGTGACATGACCGGTGTGGTGGTGACCGGCGAGCATGTGACGCTTGATACGGGTACCGGAGCCGTGCACACCGCTCCCGGTCACGGCCAGGACGACTATCTGGTTGGGGAGAAGTACGGGCTGCCCACGCTCATGCCCGTCGACGACAACGGTGTGTTCGATGCGGGCGGCGGCCCCTTTGAGGGGCTGGACGTCGATGCGGCGAACCCGGTGATCATCGACTGGCTGCGCGAGCGCGGGAAGCTGGTCGCACGGGTCGATATCGTGCATAGCTACCCCCACTGCTGGCGTTGCCATAAACCCGTCATCTTTCGCGCGACCGATCAGTGGTTCGTCTCGATGGATGCTACCGGCCTGCGCGAGCAGGCACTCAAGGAGCTCGACACCCTCAACTGGTACCCCGATTGGGCCATCAATCGCCTGCGCTCTATGGTGGAGGGTCGCCCCGACTGGTGCATCTCGCGCCAGCGCTCCTGGGGCGTGCCCATCCCCATCTTCAAGTGCGCCAAGTGCTCGCAGACCGTGGCGACCCCACAGACCTTCGATGCTGTTATCGAGCTGTTCAGGCACGAGGGTGCTGATGCCTGGTTCACTAAAGCTCCAGCGGACTACCTGCCGACAGACACGGTCTGCCCCCACTGCGGCAGCCACGAGCTTGTGCCCGAGAAGGACATCCTGGACGTTTGGTGGGAGTCGGGTGTCTCGCATACGAGCGTTCTTGAGTCGCGCCCTGAGACCAGCCGTCCTGCAGACCTCTATCTTGAGGGCTCCGACCAGCATCGCGGCTGGTTTCAGAGCTCGCTGCTCACCAGTGTGGGTGCCTATGGCGTCGCGCCCTATCGCGGCATCATGAGCTGCGGCTTCACCGTTGACGGCGAGGGCCGCAAGATGTCAAAATCGCTGGGCAATGGCATCGATCCGGCAGATGTAATCGCTTCATCCGGTGCCGACGTACTGCGCCTGTGGGTGGGCAGCGTCGATAGCTCGCAGGACGTGGGTATCTCCGATGAGATATTGCAGCGCAGCTCCGATGCCTATCGCCGCATCCGCAATACCTTCCGCTTCCTGCTCAGCAACCTGTATGATTTCGACTTCCGCACCGACTTGGTGAGTTGGGACGAACTCTGCGGTCTTGACCGCTGGGCCTTGGTGCGCCTGCAAGAGCTCATGACAACGGTCACCGAGGCCTATGATGCCTTTAAGTTCCATAACGCCTACCACGCCATCTACGACTACGTGGTCTGCGACCTTAGTGCCGTCTACCTCGATGCGCTCAAGGATCGCCTCTACTCGGATGCCCCCAAATCGGTGGCACGGCGCAGCGCGCAGGTCGTGCTCCTGCACATCCTCGAGGTTATGGTGCGCCAGCTTGCCCCCATCCTCACTTTTACCTGCGACGAGGTCTGGGACAACTACCCCGACGGCTTGCGTGGAGAAGACCAGGCAGAGGCGGTGCAACTCGCGGGTTGGCCGGGTGACGCGGATTTCTCACCCGCCATTCCCGGGGGAGAAGCGCAGGCCATCCTGGCGGATTACGCCGTGGTGCTCAGTGTGCGCGATGCGGTAACCAAGCAGCTTGAGGAGGCGCGGGGCAGCAAGGTCATCGGCAAGAGCCAGGAGGCCCATCTGACCATAAGCGCCCCCCGTGCCGTGATCGCGGTGCTTGAGGCCCAAGGTGCCGCGACGCTTGAGGAACTTTTTATCGTCGCACGGGTCGACCTGCTGGCAGACGATGCCCTGGTCGAGCCACTGGTTAGCGTGGGCAAGGCAGATGGCGAGAAATGCCCCCGCTGCTGGAACATCCGCGACCTGGGCAGCAGCGCAGGCCATCCCGATGTCTGCGCGCGCTGTGCCGCCGTCCTTGAAGAAGCGGGTCTCTAAGTGAAGAAACTCCACTCGCGAAAAATCATCCTGCCCCTGTTTTTTGTGTTGCTTGCGGTCTTACTCGTGGCCGATCGCTTTACAAAGGTAGTAGCAACCGATGCCCTGGGTGGGGGGGGTGCCATCCCCTTCATTCCCGGCTTCTTGGACTTCGTGCTGGTTCATAATGTGGGCGCCGCTTTTGGTTTGATGGAGGGGGCCCAACCCTTCTTTCTCGCCCTTGCCCTTGCTGCGTCCCTCGGCATCATCATCTTCATGGCGTTTACCCGGCAGCAGACCCTGCTTGTTACAGCCGCGTTCGCCTTTGTCTGTGCCGGTGCGGCAGGCAACGGCATCGACCGCGCCATCAGCGGCCGCGTGACCGATTTTATCCACACGCTTTTTATCGATTTTCCCGTGTTCAACGTGGCTGACAGCTGCATAACCGTCGGGGTTATCCTCCTGCTGATCGCGCTTTTGTTTGGCAACGGCACGCTGTTCTCCCGCCTGGACGCGCGAGATGACGAGGCTGCTTTGGAGCAGACACCTGAGCCTGTCACTGCGGACGAGTCCTCTTTGGATAAGACCGCCCAAGGCACGGAGCGCTGACCCATGTCTGAGAATGCGCATAGCGTGAGCGAGCGCGAGCAGGGTATGCGACTTGATGCCCTGCTTGCGACCCTTGCAGGTGTGGGAAGTCGCTCAAGTGCCGTGCGGCTCATCGAGCAGGGGGCGGTTCGAGTCAACGGCGAGGTGAGCATCGCAAAGAAGCGCATCGTGGTGGCAAACGACGAACTGCGCTATACCACGCACGCGGAGGCACCTCGGAGTCTCAGCGGCGAGTACATCCCTTTGGATATCCGCTATGAGGACGATGACCTCATCGTCTTGAGCAAACAGGCGAACCTGGTGTGCCATCCCTCGCTGGGGCACGAATCCGGCACCTTGGTCAACGCGCTCATCGCCCACTGTGGCTATGCCAACCTGGCACAGCTTCAGGGTGAGGAGCGCCCTGGTATCGTGCACCGGCTCGACAAGGACACGACCGGGCTCATGCTCGTTGCCAAGAGTGACGAGGCGGGCAGGCTCCTGCAAGACGAGATACGCATCCGCAGTGTCGATCGCCGCTACCTGACGCTGGTGCACGGCTACATCGCGCCCGATAACGGCATGATTGATGCGCCCATCGCCCGTGGGGATGTCGACCGCCAGCGCATGGTCGTCTCCAACCAGCCCCACGCACGCTCAAGTATCACCACGTTCACGGTCTTTGAGCGCTTTGAGGCGGGACGCTTCGACGAGGGCTACAGCTTGCTGGAATGCAAGCTCTACACCGGACGGACCCATCAGATTCGCGTGCATATGAACTACATCGCACATCCCGTTGTGGGCGACCCACTGTATGGGCTCACCAACAAGCCCAAGGCACAGCTGGGTTTGACGCGCCAGTTTCTGCACTCCTACCGCCTGGTATTCACCCATCCCTTGACGGGTGAGAGCATGGAGTTCACTGACGCGCTCCCCGCAGACCTCGAAAAAGCCCTCAAAAGCATCGAGGGAGAATCCATGGGTCGCACCCAGATGGGCGAAGAGGTCCTGGGCGCCTTGTCTTGAGCCCGCGCTCTCATAGTGGTGGGTCGACGGCTCAGGGTCAGGATGCCGGGCAGGCCTCAGTATGACAAAGCCCTACGCCGCCTTCTCCCGCGTGGTATCAGGCAGGACGCTCATATTGCCAAAGCGCTCCTGACACCAGCTGTCAGGAAAGTACTCATCACAGGCCTTCTGGATAAAGGTCGTTGCAGGCACATTGAGTTGCCGCTCGTGCTCACGGTTGATGACCTCGATGGTGACCGCGATGTTCACCAGCATGAATACCGTCATAAGCGAGGTGAGGGCGATGTGGTAGTTCCATGGAATGAAATTGATGATATGGAGCACACCCGCCAGGGCAAAGCGTATCCACAGCAAGCCCAGCATGCCCCACATCACCCCAAAGCCCACGCTGGTCCGTCCGTCGATGCTGCCAAAATCGCTGGAATAGTCCCAGGCAATCACGCCAAAGTA
This sequence comes from Coriobacteriales bacterium, assembly GCA_031286975.1. GTDB lineage: Bacteria > Actinomycetota > Coriobacteriia > Coriobacteriales > UBA8131 > JAITTM01. The sequence continues at coordinate 3,260 of JAITTM010000089.1, read as the reverse complement.
GGTCTCCATGATCCAGCTGGTCACAAACTCAAGCGCCATGCCGAGCGCCATGGACACCGCAAATATCAAGAGGATGTTCTTCTCCCTGAAGCGATTGAGCGCAACGGTTGCTAAAACAGTGCCGCAGCCATAGATGGGGGAGAAGGGCCCCCACACCAGGCCCGCGCGACTCTGGTAGACACCTGAGATGACGAATTGGTAGGTGGTCTCAAGCAGCAACCCCAGGATGGAGCAGATAACGAAGATCCAGAAGAGGTTGTAGTAGTTGAGCGCTATATACCCATGATGCGGTTCGCTTTGTTCATGAGGATGCGATTGCGCAGGGAGGTCGGGCGTTCCAGCGGGGTTCAGGGTATCGAGCGTGCGCTCATCGTCGAGCACAGTGCTGTTTGCCCCCGCTGTTTTGGTAACCGTCGCCGTCATGCTCTGTACTCTATCATTGAAGCATACAGCTTTCGGGGTATTGCCATCGTTTTGTTTTCACCTACACTTACTACCGACAACTTACTATCAGCAACACGACGGCAGCACCAAAAGGAGTGGGTTTTCAGCCTATGGGCACAACGACAGAGACAGTTAACAGCATTGATGCCGAGAAAGCCGGGCAACTGGGCGTGCTGTTGGTCAACACCGGCACACCGGATGCTCCCACCAAAGAGGCGGTGCAACGCTACCTCAAGGGCTTTTTGGGTGACAGACGCATCGTCAACATACCGCCGCTTATCTGGAGACCAATCCTCAACAGCTTTGTGCTGCACGCCCGTCCCCGTAAGACCCTTGCGATCTACCAGAGCATCTGGACCGAGCAGGGCTCACCCTATACCCTGCACTCACAGGCACTTGAGCGCGCCATCACCCAACAACTTACCGAGCAGGGGCACGACGGCAAGGTCGTGCGCATGGCGCATCGGTATGGTAACCCCTCGATGCGTGACGGCCTGGCGGAGTTTCAGCAGCTTGGTATCGAGCAGGTGATGGTGGTTCCGCTCTATCCGCAGGAGGCCTTTGCCACCACAGGCAGCGCACATGATGAGCTTAAGCGCCAGCTTGCGGCACTCGACTACCATCCCTCCTTGAGCTTCGTGCAGAACTACTTTGACGATGCGGCGTATCTGTCAGCGGTGGTCGAGCATATTCGGCCGCGGCTCTGTCCAACGCAGCCGGGATCGAAACTGGTATTCTCCTTCCATTCGATACCGCTCAAGGATCGTCGCAACGGCGACCCTTATCAAGAGCAGGTAATCGCCACGACCCAGAAGCTCGCGGATCTGTTGCAGCTACCGGCAGGAAGCTGGAGTGTCGCCTATCAATCGCGCTTCGACGATGCGCAGCGTTGGCTCGGCCCCTATCTTGCCGATGAGGCCAAGCGCTTTGTCGATGAGGGCGTCACCGACCTGTATGTGTATTGCCCCGGCTTTGCGGTCGACTGCACGGAGACCCTCTATGATATCGAGCAGAAAGTCCGTGGCGAGCTCGAGCGGTATGCGCACAAGCAGGCTGGCTGTGTCGCGTTTCGTCTCCACTATATTCCGGCACTCAACGACGCTTTGGCGCACGCGCAGGCACTTGTGCAGGTGATCACACAGGCCCTTCCTGCTGAGAAGACAGGGTAACATCCTGCCTGCTCTGCCCTCTGGCGGTACGTTTTGGCTGGCGCAGCGGCGGTCGGCTGCTGCGTTTTTATGTCGGCTCTATCACCACATACATCTCGCCGCCGCAGACCATGCCGTCCTGTTCGGCATTGCCCCTCATATCGAGCATATGCCTGCGCCAGCTGCCTGCGCGTATCACGTCGCGGGCCACCTGCATCGCGTCTGACTCGGAACAACCGCCGCCGATGGTTCCTTTGGTGGCACCCGCATAGGTCATGGCGAGCTTCGCGCCCGTGTCGATGGGTACCGAGCCTCGGGTGTGGTAGATGGTGATGAGGGCGTCGGGTGTGTATTCCGGGTTTGCCAGGGCCGCGACAATCGCAAGGTCGCAGGACAACAGCTCGTCTGCGGCACCCTCCTGACGGCGCACCGAGATGAGCTGCGCTATGATCGAGATGGCGATCTCTGCTGGCGTAATGCCGCCGATGTCCAGGCCGATGGGCGAGTGGATGCGCCCGATCTTCTCCGCGGCAAAACCGGCCTCTTTGAGTTGCGTCTTGACGATAGCCACGCGGCGTTTGGAGCCGATCATGCCGGTGTACACGGGCTCGGTGCCGGCGAGGATGCCAGCCAGGCAATCGCTGTCATGCTTGTGGCCACGGGTGACGATAACCACGTAGTCGGTTCTCTTGATGCGCACGCGCCTAAAGAGCTGGTCAAAGCCGTCGCAGATCACCTCATTGGCCATGGCAAAGCGTGCCGCATTGGCAAAGCTCGGGCGATCGTCATATACGACGATCTCAAAATCGACGAGGCTTGCGATTTGCGCCAAAGCCAAAGCGACGTGACCGCCGCCCAGGATTATCAGGCGTGGCCTGGCGGTATAGCGCTCAAGAACGGTCAGCGTGCCGTCTGCCGCCATGCTGTGCGCGACCGGGCCACAGCTCAGGGTATCCGGCTGCGTCAAGAAGCGCTCGATTTGAGCCCACTCGTTTGCGTCCGTGGCGCTCAGCACGCGTTTTGTCACGCCGCCGCCCTCTTTGTAGACGGAGACGACCGCCGCCGCCTCGCCAAAATCAAGCACGTCCAACAACTGGGCATACAGTTTGTCAACCGCCATGGGCACTCCTTGTCATGCAACGGGATACAGGGTATCACCGGTCTGGCTCTGATAGCAATCCACCAGCTTTTGGCAGATGAGCAGATCGTGCCGCACGCGTTGTCCGATCTCTGTGCTGGCAGCGAACTTCTGGGTTGCCGGCGCGTAGCGCTCCTCCGGCGTGACCAGCTGTGTCTCTCTCACCAACTTATCGGCCGTGCACACCAGCACTGACTCCGTGAACGCAGGTGCAGCAGGAGCACAAACGGCAGCAGAATCACCAGCGGTATCAAGCAAGCGGGGGGTGCGACTGTAGGAATCGTGCTCGTTGACGATGGTTGCCACCGCCCCATAGCCTTTGGAGAAGAGCGCCAAAGCCGCTGCCTCGTAATGCCGCTTCTGCAAGCGACACATATCATGCAGCGCGGCCGCTGAACTACAGAGCTGTGTGTCGAGGCACTGCCCCAGGGCATTGAGGTGAAGCGCCATCCGTACCGCCATCCTACTCGTGGCGTTGCAATGTGCACGTATGTGCGGTGGTGTCTGTGCCTCATCCAGGAGCTCCCGCA
>JAITTM010000048.1 GCA_031286975.1 Coriobacteriales bacterium | reverse complement strand
CGCGCAGCCGCATATGTCGGCCATCGATGATGACCTCATCGCTTTGGCGCATAACGGTACGCTGGTCAACACCAACAAGCTGCGCGCGCAACTGCTTGAGCTGGGGGTCTCGTTTCGCTCAAGCACCGACAGTGAGGTGGCGGCCAAGCTCATCGGCTGCTTTACCAAAGAGACGCACCATATGCGCGAGGGCATCCGGCGTGCCATGGAGCTTATCGAAGGCGCCTACGCGATGGTGCTCATCACCTCTGGGGCGCTTTATGCGTTTCGCGATCCCAACGGTATCCGGCCGCTCTGCCTTGGGCGATTGCCGGACGGGAAGGGCTGGGTTCTCTCATCAGAGACCTGTGGTCTGGACATCGTAGGTGCCGAGTTCTTGCGCGATGTTGAGCCGGGCGAGGTCATCCGCATCAATGAGGAGGGGCTCGTCAGCGAGCAGGCTGTGCGCCCGCGCAGGCGCGCCCTCTGCATCTTTGAGTACGTGTACTTTGCGCGCCCCGACTCCGTGTTGGACGGTCAGGGGGTCTATGAGGCGCGTGACGCCATGGGTCGCAGGCTTGCGCAGGAGGCACCCGTCGATGCCGATGTGGTGATAGGCGTGCCGGACAGCGGCGTGCCCTCGGCCATTGGTTACGCGCGTGAAAGCGGTATCCCCTTTGCGGAGGGCGTGGTTAAGAACCGCTATGTGGGGCGCACCTTTATCGCGCCCACGCAGGCGCTGCGCCAGCGTGGTATCCGTCTCAAGCTTAATCCGCTGCCTGCTACCATCAGGGGCAAGCGTCTGGTTGTGGTGGACGATTCCATTGTGCGCGGCAACACCTCGCAGCAGTTGGTGCAGATGCTGCGCGATGCCGGTGCCGCCGAGGTGCATATGCGCGTGGTCTCGCCACCCGTCATATGGCCCTGCTTTTATGGCATCGACACCGACACGCAAGACCAGCTCATCGCCGCCAACCTGACGGTTGAGCAGATTCGCGACCACATCGGCGCGGATTCGCTCGCCTATATCTCGCACGAGGGATTGCGCGGCTGCATCCATGCCCAACACGACGGCTATTGCACGGCCTGCTTTAGCGGAGAATACCCCATCAAGGTGTTGGAGCAGATGCACGCTCGCTCGTTCTGCGCCAGCCGGGAGCCCAGCTTCTGGCCCGAAGAACACGCCGGCATGAAATCGTTATGGGAGACGGAGTGATACGCATTGGGGGCGACTTCTGAGCAAGAAGCTCGTCTGAAAGCATTTGGGTGCGCAATGTTCGTGAAGCGAAGCAGAGCTTTTTGCGCAGAATGCTCTCAGACGAGCTTTGGGTTGCGAAGGTGAACCCTCAATGCGTATCACTCCGGTAAGCAGCAAGAGTAAGGGAGAACAACGTGGCACAGCTAACCTATGCAGATGCGGGTGTTGACATCGTCGAGGGTGAGCGCGCTGTTGACGCCATCAAAAGTGCGGTGCAATCGACCTATACACCCGAGGTGATTGGTGATATCGGCGGCTTTGGCGGTCTTTTCAGCGCGGCAGCCTTCAAAGGCATGGCCGACCCCGTGTTGGTTAGCGGCACCGACGGTGTGGGCACCAAGCTCGAGCTTGCCCGTCGCCTGGGCAGGCACAATACCGTGGGCATCGACCTGGTTGCCATGTGCGCTAACGACATCGTGGTCTGCGGCGCCCGCCCGCTGTTCTTTCTCGATTATCTCGCCATCGCCAAGCTGGACGCCTCCTTTGCGGCGGAGGTCGTGGGGGGCATCGCTGAGGGCTGCAAGCAGGCCGGCTGCGCGCTTATCGGCGGCGAGATGGCCGAGCATCCCGGCGCCATGGAGGCTGGCAGCTACGATATCTCCGGCTTCTGCGTGGGCGTGGTCGACCGCCCCCGGATGATCGGCCCCAGCAAGGTGCAGGCGGGCGACCTTATCCTCGGCTTGGGTTCAAGCGGCCTGCACTCCAACGGCTATTCGTTGGTGCGCAAAGCTTATACTGACCCCAAAAGCGACGCAGAGCTGGCCAGCGAGCGCCTGCCTGACGGCACCCTTGCAAGCGATGCCCTGCTCGCGCCCACCATCATCTATGTCAAGCCGCTGCTCGCGGCGCTTGAGGTGGGGCTGCCTATCCATGCCGCCGCGCACATCACCGGCGGTGGCATCACCCATAACCTCAACCGCGCCCTGCCCGCTGGCTTAGACGCGCTGGTTACGCTGGCGACCTGGCAGGTTCCGCCCATCATCCAGGAGGTCACCCAGGCCGCGGAACTCTTGCTGCCCCAGATGCTCGCGACCTTTAACATGGGCATCGGCCTCTGTCTCATTGTGAGTCCCAACAGCCTGGCGGCCACCACCGCGCACTTCTTGCAGGCTGGCATGACCGTCTATCGCCTGGGTGAGGTGACACAGGCTGCCGAGAAGACCGCAGCCCCCAAGGTGCGCTACCGCACCAAGCAAGGCGAGATACTATGAGCAGCCATCCCAAGCAAACCACCCCTGGGGCGCAGCGTCGAGGGAGCGGGCCAACAAGCTCTTGCAGGGTGAAGGAGCAGCTATGATCAAGCTCGGGGTTCTCATCTCAGGCAGTGGATCCAATCTGCAGGCGATTATCGATGCTATCGGGGCGGGCGCGCTTGATGCCCAGATTGCTGTTGTTATCTCCAGCAAGCCCGATGCCTACGGGCTCAAGCGCGCGCAGGAGGCGGGTATCCCCACCATCGCGCTTACCCGGGAGGTCTATGCGCACCCCACGGAGGCTGACGAGTGGATCGCGGACGAGCTTGCAAAGGCGGGTGCTGACTACGTGGTGATGGCAGGCTATATGCGCATGGTCACTGCGCCCATTCTTGATGCTTTTTGTGACCGCGTGGTTAACCTACATCCCGCCCTTCTCCCCGCCTTTCCTGGAGCACACGGCATAGCCGATGCATTTAACGCAGGCGTCAAGGTGACGGGCATTACCGTGCATTTTGCCAACGCGCTCTATGATCAAGGGCCCATCATCGCGCAGCGGGCGGTCGAGATTCGTGAGGACGATACACTCGAGCGCCTGGAGGAGCGCATCCACGCCGCCGAGCACGAGTTGTATCCGCAGGTTCTTCAGCTGCTGGCACAGGGTCGCGTGAGCATCCAGGCCAATCGCAGGGTTTGTATCGCAGAGCTTTAGAGAGGCAAGAAATGACCGACGCAGATAAACAGTTCGACGCAGATAAACAGGGCAACATGCCCAAGCCCGGCATTACTGCCGCGGATAAGATCAAGTTCGCAGGGCTGATCATCTTTCTCATCATCGTAGCCGTTGCGACGGTGCAGCTTTTGCCCTACTTTGAGGGGCTCACTTCAGCTGAAGGGCGGCTCGCGCTCGTCACAAGCATCCAAGAGCAGGGGTTCTGGGGTGTGCTCATCGTTTTGGGGCTCCAGTTTTTGCAGGTTGTGGTCGCTTTTATCCCCGGCGAAGTGGTGCAGCTCATCATTGGTATGGTATACGGCACGTTTTTTGGCAGTCTGATCACGCTGTTGGGCGCGTTGATTCCCAGCGTCGTGGTGTTTTATGTCGTGCGCAAGCTGGGCACTCCCTTTGTTGACGCGATGGTGGGACAAAAGGACGCGCACAAGCTCAAGTTCCTACACAACAGCAAGAGCCTCAACACGCTCGTCTTTGTGCTCTATCTTATTCCCGGCCTGCCCAAGGATCTCTTTAACTACGTGGTGCCCCTGACCAAGATGAAGCCCCAGGCGTTCTTTGTGCTTAGCACGCTGGGTCGTGTTCCCGGCATCGTGGCGTCGGCCTACATCGGAACCTCGTTTTTGGAGCAGAACTACGTGGGCATGATCATCGCCGCCGTGCTCATAGGTGGCGTAGGCATCATCGGCATAATTTTCAACGAGAAGATCATGGCATTCGTCAATCGCGTAACCGCTCGATTCGCGCGAAAAAGGGGAGTGCATGACACAAACGGTGACGGCTTAAGCAGCGATGACTCAAGCAGCGACTAGTGCCCTGTAACATCTAAAAATGTGCAGGGTCGCGCCGTTTTAACGAGCGGCTTGAGCAGGAACCGCATCTAAGGCGGCTGCCCACGCCGGTCACATCCAATACAAGCCTTTATCGCGTATGCGCGGGCTGGTGACCCCAGTAAAAGCTCAAGAAGTGCTTCTTGCCGCGGCGCACTTTTTGCTCGTCGGTGAGGGGGACAAAGGCGAGTTGCAGGCTTGCCAGTGCTATCTCTTTGGCGGCGTTGGGCTTGCGCAAGAACTCCTCGTTTGCCAGCATGGCACCCAGGCTGCTGTCGATCTGCGACACGTAGCGTAGCGCCGTCATCAGTTCGCGGGCGGTCTGCACATGCAGGGCAGCGCCCAACGAGGTGAGTAGCAACGTATTAGCTTTCTCCTGA
>JAITTM010000046.1 GCA_031286975.1 Coriobacteriales bacterium | reverse complement strand
CCTCCAGGAGATGAAGATTCCTGCCAAGAACCATGCGTCGACCTTGGTTGACGCCTATGTTGACAGGATCAGGAAGAAGCTCGGTCCTGAGATGGAAGAGCGGGCCGCAGCTGCCAAGGCGCAAAAGGATGCCGAGGAGGCACAGCGTGCCGCCGAGGAGGCACAGCGTGCCGCGGAGGAAGAAGCGCGGCATAAGGCCGAGGTCGAGCGGGAGCGCGCCCAGCGCGAGCAGGAGAAAGCTGAGCGCGAGGAGCGCGAGAAGCAGGAGGATGTCGAGAAGGTCGAGGATGCGCCGGCTACAGAGGGCTCGCCCTCGAAGAAGCATGATGAGGCAAATGCCCAGCCCAAGCCCATCCCCAAGTTCCAGGGGCTTCTCTCCCAGATAGAGGCGGAGAATAAGCGCCTTGCCGCCGAGAAGGAGGCCAAGGCTCAGAAGGCGCAGGCCGCCAAGCAGCCGCAACCGCAGGCGGCGGCAGCTGAGAAAGATAAGAAGAAGACGGCGCCCATCGCCGAAGTGGCGACCACTGAGCTGCCGACAGCAGCGACTCCCCCTGCGGGAGCTGAAGCGCCTGTTGCCGAGACAGCTCCCGCGGCAACGACCAGGAAAGGCAAGACGGTCGAGTCTGAGGACGGCAACCAACGCGCGGGACGCGGCAAAGGCAAGGGCAAGGAAACCAAGCGTTCAGCCAACCAGCGCTATGCGGAGCAGTTCGCAACGCAGGACGATGACTCAGAAGAGGATCGTTACACCAAGATGGCAAAGGCAGCCGAACTCCTGCAGCGCGACCATGTGTTGCAGGAGGCGCGCATCGCTGTTGAGGCGGCCTCGAATGAGGGCGGCGGCAAGCGTAAGAAGCGCAAGGAGAAGCGCGAGGCTGAGGCACACGAGAAGTTGGAGCTTGAGGCGATTGAGAAGGGGATCGATCCCGAACTTCTCACCGACACCTCTGTTGTGCAGATAACCACTGGCGTGACCGTTGCGGAATTCGCCGATGCTCTGAAGGTTCCCTCGAAGGATGTCATCAAGCGGCTCTTCCTTTTGGGTAGCCCGCTGACCGTGACGCAGACCATGACTGATGAGTTGGTGGAGCTTCTGGCAGACGACATGGATCGAAAGGTGCGCATCATCCTGCCGGAGGAGGAGTTCGCGGTCAGCTATCATGACTCCGATGCGCAGCTCAAGCCGCGCCCGCCCGTGGTGACCGTCATGGGTCATGTCGACCACGGCAAGACCTCCTTGCTTGATGCCATCCGCGAGACGGGTGTCGTGGCAACGGAGGCCGGTGGCATCACGCAGCATATCGGTGCTTCGGTGGTCGACATCAAGGGTCGGCAGATAACCTTCATCGACACACCTGGCCATGAGGCGTTTACGGCAATGCGCGCCCGCGGCGCCAAGGTCACCGATGTCGTGGTGCTGGTGGTTGCCGCGGACGACGGCGTCATGCCCCAAACCGTTGAGGCTATCCACCATGCCGAGGCAGCCGGTGTGCCCATCGTGGTTGCCGTCAACAAGATAGACAAGGAGGGCGCCACACCCGATCGTGTGCGCCAGGAGCTGACCGAGCACAGCATCATCCCTGAGGAATGGGGCGGACAGAATATGTTCGTCGATGTCTCGGCCAAGAAGCGCCTGAACATCGACGACCTGCTCGAGACCATCCTGCTCCAGGCCGATGTGTTGGAGCTCAGAGCGAACCCTGATGCACTGGCGTCCGGATTTGTTATCGAGGCCAAGCTCGACAAGGGTCGTGGCCCCGTCGCGACCGTTCTGGTGCAGCGCGGTACCATCAAGGTGGGTGACGCCGTGGTTGTGGGCACCTCCTATGGCCGCGTGCGTGCATTGGTGAGCCCCAAGGGTGAGAATACCGAGAGTGCCAAACCGGCAGACCCCGTTGAGCTGTTGGGTCTGGGTAGTGTGCCGCAGGCCGGCGATGAGTTCCGCGTGTTCCCCGACGAGCGCGACGCCCGCAATCTCGCGGAGGATAGAGCTCTGCGCCAGCGCCTGGCCGAGCAGCAGAAGAAGGCTCGCGTCACCTTGGAGGATCTGTTCGCGCGCATTGAGGAAGGCAAGATGAGCGAGCTCAACCTCGTGGTCAAGGCGGATGTGCAGGGCTCCATCGAGGCGCTGCAAGACGCGCTGGACAAGATGGATCAGAGCGAAGTACGCATCAACGTCATCCACTCCGCCGTGGGCGGTATCACCGAGACCGATGTCACCCTGGCAGCCGCGTCAGATGCCATTATCATCGGCTTCAATGTGCGCCCGCAGCCCAAGGCGCGTGCCATGGCCGAGAAGGAGCAGGTCGAGATCAAGACCTACCGCGTCATCTATCAGGCTATCGAGGAGATCAATGCCGCGCGCGTGGGCCTGCTCTCTCCCGATATCGTGGAGAGCGATACCGGCAGCGCCGAGGTACGCGAGCTCTTCAAGGTTCCCAAGATCGGTACCGTTGCCGGTTGTCTGGTGACGGAAGGCGAGATAGCGCGTGACGACAGAATCAGGCTCGTGCGCGATGGCACCGTCGTGCTTGAGGGCACCATATCGTCGCTGCGACGCTTCAAGGACGATGTCAAGACCGTCAAGGCTGGCTATGAGTGCGGTATCTCGATTACCGGCTTCCAGGACATAAAAGAGGGCGATATCCTCGAGGGCTATCGCGTAACCGAAGTCGCCCGTGAGTCATAGGAGTCCATGGTATGAAACAGACAGCCAACTCACGTAAGGTAAACGAGGTCGCGCGCGAGAGCATAGCGCAGATACTGCTCATTGAGATATCCGACCCGCGCCTGACCTTTGTCACCGTGACCGGTGTTGAGGTCTCGAAGGATAGAAGCGTTGCGCAGGTGTTCGTCTCAACCCAAACAGCACGTTACGCAGAGGTCGAGGCGGGCTTGCAAAGCGCCCGAGGGCGCATCCGCTCCCTGCTTGGGCAAAAGCTCGGCTGGCGTGTGACCCCCGAACTCAGATTCATCATCGACACCAGTGTCGATCAGGCGGAGCGCATACAAGACGCCCTTAAAGCGAGTCCTGCTACGCTGTTGATTCCCAAAGACGAGGATGGTAACCCATTGTGAACGAACAGAGTGCCGTGTCCGAGCAAGATCCAGAGGCGCAGCAGAGCATTTCGTTGGAGCGCCTGCTTTCCCTCTTTGAAGGAAAGCAGAGCATCGCCATCTGTGGGCATGTGAACCCCGATGGCGATGCGTTAGGCTCTGGCTTGGCTCTTGCAAGCCTTCTGCGTGCCCAAGGTCACGAGGTGGCCTGCCTGCTCGCACAGGATCGCCCTGCTCCAAAGCTGTATCGATTTTTGGAAGGCTACGATTTTCTCCCCGCGCAGTTATATACGGAGAACCCCGACCTCTTTGTTGCCGTCGATTCTCCCAATCTTGATCGTTTGGGAGATGCCCGTGCGGTGTTTGAGCGTGCAAAGCATACCTTGGTGATCGACCATCACCCCGACTATTCCGGCTATGCCGACGAGTATTACGGGGGTTCGGATGCCCCGGCAACAGGCTTGCTAGTCTGGCGCATCCTCAAGGCGAGTGGTGTTGAGATAAGCAAGGCGATGGCTGACTATTGCTATATCGCCCTCATGACGGACACAGGGCGCTTCTCCTATCAGAATACTAATCAGGAGAGCTTTGTTGCCGCCGCGCAGATGCTCGCTTGTGGCGTGCAGCCATTTGCGTTGAGTTCGCTGGTCTATGAGAGCAAATCGTATGCGTCAACCCAGCTTGAGGCGCGCCTCATCGAGCGCATACGCTTTGCCCACGAGGGGCGCGTTGCCTACGGCTGGGTGACCGAGAGTGACTTTGACGACCTGGGAATCAATCGGGACGAGACCGAGGGACTGCCCAGCATCATACGTTCGCTTAAGGGTGTTGAGGTCGCCGCTCTTCTACGCTATGAAGAAGGCAAGGTACGCGTTAACCTGCGATCCAAGAACGCCTGTGATGTGGGGGCTATCGCCCGTGCCTTTGGCGGCGGCGGTCACAGGGCGGCTTCGGGGTTCACCATCGACACCAGCCTTGAAGAGGCGCTCGATAAGACCGTGACTGCCCTGACCGATATGTCCTGCTTCAAGACTGCCGCAAACAACGGGTAGCAGGGGTAGCGATTAGGACGATCATGCCAAAAGCACGCCGCGGCTCAACTGGACTTTCTGGAATACTGGCACTCGACAAGCCAAGGGGCAATACATCCCATGATGTCATCAGTGCCGTACGATCCATCTCGGGAGAAGGCCGGGTCGGCCATGCTGGAACGCTCGACCCTCTGGCCACCGGTGTGCTGCTGGTCTGCCTGGGGCCGGCAACGCGTCTGGCGGACTACCTCATGGGGCACGACAAGAGCTACGAGGCGCGGATAGTCTTTGGCACGGCGACCAACACGGATGACGCAGAAGGGGAGCTTGTCAGGAGGCTTCCGCTGCCCGCGCGCTTGGACGATGCTGCCTTTGCGTCGTCTTTCCTGGAGGGGCTGCTGGGCGAACAGCAGCAGGTACCTCCCCAGTTCAGCGCGCTGAAGAAGGACGGCAAGACAGCCTACAATGTGGCGCGCGCTGGTGGCAGGGTCGAGCTCGCGCCACGTTTGGTGCGAGTCGAGACGGCGCAGCTGCTGGCGATAGGTGAGGGATACTGGGACGTACGTTTTGTGGTCTCAAAGGGTACCTACATCCGCTCTCTTGCCCGCGACATAGGCGAAGCCCTCGGTAGCTGCGCACACCTGGGGGCTCTCAGGCGCACTGCCGCCGGTGCCGTCTCGATTGAACAGACCATCACCCTTGAGGATGTTAAGGGAGCAACTGCGCTTGATGGCCTCTTTATCGACCCAGTGCAGGCTCTGGGGTTTCCCGTTTTGGAGCTTGATGAGCAAAGAGCTGGGTTTGTTGAGCAGGGGAGAAGCCTGGACAGGGGGATGGGGCTCGCACAGGGGTATGAGGCACTTCTCCCACTAAGCAGAGAAGAAACCCGCATAGCCAGGCAAACCGGTGCTGACTCCCTCGTTGCCCTGGTGCGCGACGGCCTGCTGCTGGCGCTTTATCATCCAGATGTCATGCGACAGCGTCTTGTGCCGCGTGTCGTTATCCCCGGAGGTGTCAAAGGTGTACGATAACTCACT
>JAITTM010000043.1 GCA_031286975.1 Coriobacteriales bacterium | reverse complement strand
CGTATGCGGGCGATGGGGTCGAGGTGCTCGAACATGGTGGTGCCCCTGAGGTGATCGAGCTCGTGTTGCAGCGCACGCGCCGGAAAACCCTCCGCCTCAACGGTAAAGCTGTCGCCCTCGAGGTCGAGTGCCTCGACCTCGATTATCTCCCAGCGTTTTATGGGAACGCTGATGCCGGGAATCGAGAGGCAGCCCTCGTCGCCCTCGATCTTCTCACCACCGGTACGCTTGATAACGGGGTTGATGAAGAACAAGGGGCCCGTCTCCTCGGCATCAGGGTCTATGTCAACCACGATCAGGCATTTGGAGATACCCACCTGAGGGGCGGCAAGACCACAGCCCTGGCTCTTGTACATGAGCTTGGCCATCTGTCGGGCAATCGGCTTGAACCTCTTTATCTCGCTCGGCGCTATGGGCGCACAGGCGGTGCGCAACACAGGGTCGGGTGCAGTGATGATACGCATGCTTCTACCTCGGGGAACCTGCGGCTAAAGCGCCAGGAGCTCGTCCAGTTGGCGGATGAGCAACTCTGCCAGCAACAGCTGCATGGGCTCGACATCCGGATTACCGTTGAGTCCGTCGTAGGCAGAAAGCGCCGCATAGTAGCGCTGCTTGTCATCAAGTGTGACGATGACAGCGGGATACCCCAGCTGCTCGAGCATGACATTGAGGATGATGCGGCCAACGCGCCCATTGCCGTCGCCAAAGGGATGTATCTTCTCAAGGCGCAGGTGGAAGAAGGCGATGCTCTCGATGGGATGCTTGTCCTCGGAGGGACGAGCCTCGGTGATCTGCACCATCTTGTAGGGCACCTTCTCGTAGGAGGTGGGGCGATGCCCGTGGATCATGAGGTTGTAGTCGCGGTATTCACCACTCACCGCCTGCTGATCGATGAGCAGCTTGTAGTGGAGCTTCTTAATCTCATGCTCGGTGATGCGGGTCTTATCACGTATGTAGCGCTGCGCCTGCAAGGTCGCGTCGCGATACCCCACGATACTCAGATGGTCGCTCAGCGTCTTGCCAGGAATAACCTCGTTCTGGGTCAGGAGCTGCTTGACCTCCTCCAGCGTGAGCCTGTTGCCGTCGATCGCGTTTGAGTGATAGATACTCTCAAACAAAAATCGCTCCTTGTACGCTTCTTCTGCGTCGGGAGCGAGCGGGGGCTTTATGCCGAGTTCTGCCTTCTTCTTATCTACCTCGCGAATAAGCACGTCCAATTCGTCACTCATGTGGTCTCCTTTCGTATATATACCAGGTTCATCTCGTACCTGTGTTCTCACCATCTCAGCAGGCGGGCTCAAGGGTCTGCCCCCTCTTAGGCAGTGCTCTTACTGTGAGCCCTGCTCCCTTAAGATGAGCGCTTGTCTGATGCTTCTCATTGTAGCCGCTTTGCCCATTTTGTGGAGCGTGATTTGCAATCTTTTGCCAAGGCGTTGGAGGAATGTTCACTGCGCGGGGACAGCCCTGCTCACATCATGTCGTAGGGGTCGATATCGACGGCCACCGTCACAGTGGGAGTCGCCTTGCGCGCCTTAAGGAGGGGGGCGAGAAAACCGGGGATGTCCGCGCCCGCAGGTGCCTTGATGATGATGTGCCAGCGGTGACTCCCCTGCCGCCGGGAGAGCACACAGGGGCTGGGCCCGAGCAGCTGCCAGGCCTCGGTTGTCGCGGCGGGAGCTTGGGAGAGAAACGAGGGGGGGTTATCCGCGTCCTTCTTTCCCGATGCTGGAACCGAGCCTTGATTTGCCACAAGCGCTGCCTCGATCACCTGGGCAAGTTGCAGGGCGGCGGCGGTCACCGCCTTGAGATCCGTGCCCCAGATGAGGATGTTCGCGAGGCGTGCATAGGGCGGATAACCCAGCTCGCGGCGGACGGCGCGCTCCTCCTCAAAAAGTATCTCGCGGTCATGCGCCGCGGCTGCGCGTATGGCGGCGTGCTCGGGCCAGTAGGTCTGCACGATGACGCGCCCGTCCTTCTGCGCGCGCCCGGCGCGGCCGGCCACCTGCTCGAGCAGCTGATAGGTGCGCTCAGGCGCACGAAAATCGGGAAACTTGAGGGAGGTGTCTGCGATGAGCACGCCCACCAAGGTGACCTCAGGAAAGTCCAGGCCCTTGGCTATCATCTGTGTGCCGAGCAGCACGCCCGTCTTGGCGGCGATAAACTCGTCGAGCAGCTTCTCGTGCCCGTCCTTGCCCTTGGTGGTGTCGGCATCCATGCGGATGATGGGCGTGCCCTCCGGCAGGATCTGCCGGAGCTGCTCGTAGGCGAACTGCGTGCCGGGACCAAGCTGCTTGAGGTAGGGGCTCTCGCAATCGGGGCAGAGGGCAGGCGTTGGATGCCGCTCGCCACAGTGATGGCAAAGGAGAAAACCGCCCGTCGCGTGTGCTGTGCTCACGTGGTAGGTCAGCGAGGTGGCGCAGTGCTCGCAGCTGGGCACGTAGCCGCAGTCGCGGCAGAGCAGAAAGGAGGCGAATCCCCGCTTGTTGAGCAGGAGCACGGCCTTCTCTTCGCGCTCGATGGTCTGGAGAAGCCCGTCGCGCAGGGCATGCGAGAACATGGACTTGTTGCCCGCATGAAACTCCGCACTGAGGTTGACAACCTGGATGGGCGGCAGCGGCTGCCCCGTCGCCCGCTCAAGAAGCGCCACGCGGGTGCAGGGGCTTGCCTGCGCGCGGGCATCTGACACCGCTGCCGCAGGCATCTCAAAGCCAGGCCTACCAGCATCTGCGCAGGCCTCAAGCGATTCGAGGGAGGGAGTCGCACTGCCCAGCAGCAGGGTCGCGCCGCGCAGGGAGGCGAGCTTTTGGGCGACATCACGCGTCACATAACGAGGGGCTGAACCCTGCTTGTAGCTGCCCTCGTGCTCCTCGTCTATCACGATGAGCCTGAGGTCGCTCATCGGGGCGAAGAGCGCGGAGCGCGCGCCCACCACCACGCGGGCTACGCCACTGCGCAGCATATCCCACTGGTCGAAGCGCTCGCCGGCACTCAGGCGCGAGTGCAGCACGGCGACCTGCTCGCCAAAGCGTGCCCTGAAGCGCGCCACCGTCTGCGGGGTGAGCGCTATCTCGGGCACGAGCACGCAGGCAGTACCACCCGCTTCAAGCACGCAACGGATCGCCTGCAGGTAGACCTCCGTCTTGCCCGAACCCGTCACGCCATCAAGAAGGATGACGGAGGGAGAGCTTGGCAGGGGGTCTGCCTGGAGGATCGCCGCTCGAACCACGGCGAGGGCGCGCGCCTGACCCGTAGTAAGGTTGACGATGTCGGTAGTGGGGGGCAGCGGTGCGCGTTGGCCGCGAAGGCGGCGACGTGACTTAATGGCGATGACCCCGCGCTTCTCAAGAGCTTTGAGCGACGCGGCGGGGCTTGAGACGGCAAGGGTGAGCTCCGCCACACGCATGGGCCCGATGGCGAGCGCCTCGATAATGGCGCGCTGCTTGGCGGCGTTGCGCTGGGGCTCGAAGGTCGTCCCCTCAGCCGTGAGGCTCACCCAGCGATCGTCGATCGGCCCAACACCGGCATGCACAAGCTGCCAGGTACCAGCCGCATCCTTCTTCAGGCGCGGAGAAGACCCTGGCGGAGTGAACAGGTGGATGGTCTCACTCAAAGGAGCCAGATACTCACGAGCGATCCACTGGGCAAGCTGGGCCGAGACGGCATCGAAGTACGGGGTTGAGAGCAGCTCGCGCAGCGGCTTGATCTTCTCCGCGGCAAAACCACCTGTGGGCTCGGCACTGAGCCCGACCACATAGCCAAGGGCGGGACGGTTGGCAAAATCAACCAGCACGCAGCAACCCACCTCAGCGACAGCCGCAAGCTCAGAAGGCACGGCGTAGTCGAAGGCGGAGTCGAGGGCGCGGGCAGGGATGTCGAGTATGACCTGTGCAAACACGGCTATCCTCGCAAGACCGGCGAGTCTTTGGGCACTATCACGTCGAGCGCTCCGGGCAGAATCTCAACCTCGAAGTGGGAGCCCATCTGGGGCTCGCCGTCCCACTGCGCGGGCACGGGCTCGTCAAAGTCGATGGTCATACGCTCAACCTCCGCGGTGCTAAAGACCTTGAGCTTCTCGTGCGTGCCCCTAAACAGACGCGTCAGGTAATACAGCGCAGGCAGTGTAGCGACTTTTGTCGCAAAACAGACGTTGAGCTTGCCATCGGTTATGCGAGCATGGGGAGAGACGCAAAAGCCGCCGCCATAGGTTGGGCCGTTTTGCACGGCGCAGATGAGAAAGTCGTCCTCGTATGTTCTTCCGTTCATGGTCAGGCGCGCATGATGCGATTTGAGATCCTTGAGGATGGCGAGCACCGCGGCGTGCGCATAGAGCACCACACCCTGCGCCTTGGTGGTGCGGCGCAGCACGATGGTCTGCGCGGCAATGGCCGCGTCGATACCAAAGCTCAAGGTCTCAAGATAATACACATCGTTGCAAAGCCCGACATCCGAGGAGACGCGCACGCCCTCAGCCAGCGCACGCACGGCCTCCAGGGCGTTTGGCACAATGCCCAAGGTCCGTGCGTAGTCGTTGCCCGAGCCGATGGGGATGATCGAGAATGCGGGGCGCACATCGCGGGGACGACTCATGATGCCCTGGACAAGATCGTGCGCGGTGCCGTCGCCACTCACCATGATGAGAAGGTCTGCTCGTTGCGTAGCGCCGAGCTCGATGGCGTGCTCTTTGCTCCGTGTTTCGATGAACGTGAGGTCATAGCCTTCGAAGCGGGCTTTGAACTCCTTGGCTAACTCCGCGGCGATGCGTGCGCCAGTACCACTACCCGAGACGGGATTGATGATAACGGCAATGGATTGTATGGCTTCCATGGGCTCCCTTGCTGTTGCTGCAATACGTATTCTACCTGCTTTTTGTGACACGTTACACCAGAGCGCAAAGGAAGCGCAAGAGAGAGTGCCGCGCCGCCTTGCTACTCTTCGAGCAGACGGCAGGAGGCGCGGTTGGCTACGCGCACGTTGATATAGGTGATGTTGCCTTCGTGCTCCTTGAGCAGGCGCAGGATGGCAGCCTCCTTTGCGGGGATATCCTCGGCGGCACCAAAGGCGACCCCCACGTGGTTCTTGAGTGACAGCGAAGTCTTGACCTCATCGGGTGCCGAGACGCTCTCGACCTTGGAGCGCATCTCCGGTGTAAACGTGTTGAGGATGCTGAGCGCGTTGCGCACGCCCTCATCGGTCACCAGCGCGCCCTCGACAGGCTGCACGGTGCGCAAGACATCCTTGATGCTTATCAGCGTATCCAGCTCTGATTTGGGCACCCAGGCATTCTGGCAGACGCTCTCGCCTTCGAGGTCGACCGAACTCAGCCAGTAGGCGTCATCGGAGATGAGCCAGAGCCGGTTGGGCCCTGTTGCCGTGTCCGAGGGGATATCCACCAGAGCCGCTATGGGTCGCTCCACGATCAAAAGCACGACGGTCGCGGGAAACTCGCGTTCAACCACGGCCGATTTGACCCAGGGATCCTGTTGCAGACGCTCGGTTATCTCGTCGGTATTGATGCGAAGCAAGGTGGAGTCGACGGGCACGGCAGCAAGCTCCGCCAGATGATCCGCGGTCAGGCGCTTTGCCCCCTCGACCCGCACCTCGGTGATGGCAAAGAGGCTCGAGTAGTAGACAAGGACCCCCGCCAGCACAAGAAGGAGCAGCACAGCGGGAATCACGATGACCCTCAGGCTGATGCCGCGGTTTCTGCGTGCGGCTGCCTGCACGCGCTTACGGCGCTCGGCAACCGTGACAGCCTCGACCGGACGCTGCGTACCCTGCGTGCGCTGTGTGCCCTGTGCGCTCTGCGTGCGCTGCGTGCCTTGTGTGCGCTGTGCACGCTGCGTGCCCTGACGGGGGCTTGGCGCATCTGCGCCACCGACGGGCATCGTATCGCTTTGCGATACGCCCGTGCGTAGGGGAATCTGTCGCGGCGTGCCGGTTTTGGGCGTGCCGGTTCGCGGCGTGATTGCGCGGGGCGCATTCACGTGTTGCGTCTTTGCGCGTTTTGCAGGAGGACGCTGCGGAGCAGGACGATAGGTCGGCTGCTGAAACGGGTTTTGGCGCACGGAGTCAGCGCCACCTGTCAGGGGACGTTGACCCGCCTGTCTCTCATCGCCATAGTGTTTGGTTGCCGACTGCTGATAGTCGACCCGCAGCCGATGGGGGGTGCGCTTGAGGCGCTCAGCACGCTGCCTCTGCTGCGCCTCGGTCAGGGGGCGGCGCGGCGTTGAGCGCTTAGGTTGTGAATCCGACGAACCGGATCTCCGGTTGTAGTTCTGT
>JAITTM010000021.1 GCA_031286975.1 Coriobacteriales bacterium | reverse complement strand
GGCGGGATCTCAAGCTCCAGCTCGGTCCAAAGCAGGTCCGTGGTCCCGGTGCTGCCCTCCCAATGGTTGTTGCCCAGGGTGCCGCTTGCAAGAAGCTCGCCGTCTCCGTCAAGAAGACGCACCTCCTGGCCTGCAAGCGAACAGCCATTGTTGCATTTGGCTCCCGCAAAAAGCGGCACGGTGCTGCCCGCCGTCGCGGGAAAGGGGATGCCCCACACCGCAAGACTGACGCTGTGCGGGGCATAGGTGAAGGCATAGGTATGCGCAACTTTGGCATGCGCGGGGCCGTTTGCGGGCCTGTCGTGAAAGAAGGCCGTCCAGGTGTAGATTCCGGCCGTGCAACCCGTGGTCACCGTGAACTCATCAGTCTCGTTCTCTACCCCGTTGAAGCGGGTGATGGGGATCTCCCACGCATCACCCGTGCTGCTTTGGAGCTGCACCGATGCTTGTGAGAGATCGCAGAAACTGGGGCAGTTGATGCGGACAACCAAGACGATGCTCACTGAATCTGCGTGATACGTAAGCTTGCGCTGGGCAAGCAGTATCTCGGGGATGTGCAGATCCGGCTCAGGTGCTGCATCGCCCGCATCGGCAGCGAGAGTCTCTGCGCGGGGTGTTGTATCGCCCGTTGTCGTATGGGGAGCTGTTGCGCCTGCGGCCCCCTCATCCAGAACATCCGTGTTGTCTGCGTCGTCTCTTACAAACGCTGTCATACTCATTGCGCCACTCCTCTGCACAGCACCTCAAGCCTTCAAGAGAAGAAGGAGGCGCTGCCCCTCCTTCTTCTCCTCATAGTTATCGCTTGCGCCCCGTTCGTGCTCCCTGGCTCTGCGTCGCGGCGATCACCTCATTGCAGTGCTGTTTCTTTGGCGACCTGCTCGCCGGCAATGAAGCTCTGAACCTGATACCAGCCGCGCTTGCCGCTGCCACGAACAGCGCCGCCGGTGCCGCCGGTGCACTCGCCAGCCGCGTAGAGATGCGGAATGACCGGCTCTTCGCTGATGGGTACGCTGTCGCCGCCCTCGGGGATCCACTGAAAGCTCTGGTCGACGATCTGCATCTTCTGGTTGACGCGGATGCCGGTGCATTGGTCGTGTGGCATACGGCACCAGCGAACCGCCCAGAAGGGGGGCTCAGCAATAGGATACAGGGGGCCAGGGCGCTCAAAATCGGGGTCTGCGCCTGTGGCAACATAGCCGTTCCAGGTATTGATGGTCTCCTCCAGATTTGCCGCCGGAACACCCATCTGGACGGCAAGCTCGGCAATGGTGTCGGCCTTGGCTACGTAGCCCGGCTCAAGCAGGGGCCATTCCTCGGGATTAGGGTTGGCAAAATCATCGGCAAACTCGGTGTACCCGATGGCATCTGCACCAATCTGGTCGCAGACGAACCACTCCGCGCGAGGGCGGTCAGGAATCTGCAAGAAGGCTATCATGTGGGGCAGCCAAGGCAGGGTGTGTCCTGCCTCCCAGCCTGCCTCGTTGAGGTAGCGCTTGCCATCGTTGCGCACCATGATCATGTGATCAAGGGGCTCATCCGGCAACCCGGGTCGCACGGCGGGATTATCGAAGTGTGGGCGCTCCCAGCGCACATACTGGCGACTTCCCATGGCACCGCTGAACTCCATGATATAAGACATATCAACGCAGCCGCCGCCAATCTCCATCACGGCAAGATGACCGTCACCGGTGGGATACACGTCGGGCCAACCGGTCCAGATCAGCGTCTCGTCAAAAAGGGCGTTTTGCGCACGGATCATCCGGGGGTTGCCCTTGAATCCGCCGGTGGCGAGCACAACGCCCTGGCGCGCCTTCATGAAGATGGTTCCCTCAGGTGTTTCGACTTCGATGCCGTGCACCGCGCCACCAGGCTCGCGGATGATCCTCGTGAGCTTGTGCTCGAGGCGGATATCGATTCCGCGCTCTTCCAGCGCCTCAGAGAAGAGCATTGAGAACACGACACCCTGGCCTTGAGGTTGGCCGCGATAGGCAGCAATCTGGTGTGAGCGGGGCACTCGCGCGGGAGGCTGCTTGCTCACACCTGCCCACTCACCTTTCACGACCTCCTCGATCCAAATGGCATAGGGGTCGGAGTTGTCAATCCAGGCCTGCAGCACCTCGGGGTTGGAGTGGTATTGTCCGTATTCCATCGTGTCCTCAAACGCCCACTCCGGCTTGTCCTCGATGTCAAAGCGCGTTTGGATGCTGGTGCAGGCAAGCTGGCAGTTGCCGCCGCCAAGCACCGAGCACCCGCCAAAGAAATCACCCTTATCTATCATGATGACCTCGCTGCCAGCATCATGCACTTGGATGGCGGCGGGGCAGGCGCCGTCTCCGGTGCCCACGATGATGACGTCGGTCTCGACATCCCAAGCAGCAGGCTCCCATGCTCCTTCACCGCCAGCCGCGGTAGCGTCATTGCTGGTGGGGGCAGCGTTGTTGTTGCAGGCACTGACCAGCGCACCCACACCCACCATCCCGCCAACCAGACCGGCGGTCTTTAAGAACCCTCTCCGTGAAACACCTGCTATCTCGTCCGTTCTTGTCTCTTCTGACATGATCATCCTCCTCTTTTCTCATCCGTATTCTTGCCCATCAGCTGGGCACAAGCACCGCTCAAGTGGTAAAAGCGATACTCCCTCTTTGCCCCAGGGAGGCCTTCTCAAACAACCTGGTGAATCCGCCTCCCCAGCACTGTCAGAATAGGAGCGGGTCTGACCGAAACCCAGACACCAAACGGGGGGTTTTGCCTATTGGGCAGCGCATGCTGTATCAGGGAAGAAGTGCGAGCGTAGCGGCGCGTGGCGCAGGAGCGCTCGCGGCGCTCATCCACCTTGCAGAAACCCAAAAAACAACCGACCACAAACGGGGGGTTTTCTCCTAAACCATCACTGTAGGTGCTCTTTATCTCCCGAGCGCCCGAGAAGCGACTACGTTCTTTGCTACAATGCGCTGTGAGGAAGAAGGGTGTGGCTGTGGAATCAATGGCTCAAAGAGGCGATGCCAGACATCTTTGGCACAGGGGTGGCCGCGCTGCCTCGGCACAGGAGAAGGGCAGGAATCCTCGTTTGATCTTTGCCTGCGCCACAGATGATACCGCTAAAACCGAGAGAGGGCTCAGGAGGGCTCTGCGTCGTTTTGTCCAACAAGCCACCGAGGACATCCGCGCGATCGATGCGCGCTTATTGGGCATGACGATTCCCTTTTTCTGCTCGGATCTCATCACTAAGACCTATGCGCTTCATTGTGCAGGGATGCAGTCGGTATGGCAGCTCTGCTATGGAGGAATGCTGCTGCTTGTTGCCGTGTTCTTCGTCGCAAAGAAGCGATACCTTCCCCACGGGGTGCCGTCTGAGCGTGTTGTGAGTACCTTGGGCACCGTCGTGCTGGGGCTCTCGTTTGTTCTTCTAGCGCTGGGAACAGCCCTCGACAGCAGCGTGCTGCTGTACGCGGCGCTCAGTTTTTGCGCCATGGGGCTTGCCAACTGCCAGATAAAGTGGCTTTCGCTTTTTTTGTACCGCTCCCTAAGAGTTGCGATGGCCTCGTTTCTCCTTGCCTTTTCTCTCGGATCCCTGCTCAGACTTGGGTTTTCTCTTCTGAACCCTGTGGTTGCGCTCATCCTGGCGGCAGGCGTTGTT
>JAITTM010000169.1 GCA_031286975.1 Coriobacteriales bacterium | reverse complement strand
TGGTTGCCAAAATCGTACCGTCCCCAACTGACACCCGGTCCCCAACTGACACCCAAACCGCAGATCACTAGAGCTGTATGAACCACGCGTCCGTTATGCCAACCGTGTTAATCAGTTCTTCCTGCACGACGGGTGGCACATGCTGATCGACGTTCATCAGCACGAGAGCGACGCCACCCTCCTGCTCGCGGATGCCAACCTCCATGGTTGAGATGTTGATGTTCGCGTTGCCCAGGATGGTGCCAATCTTGCCAATCTGCCCGGGCTTATCCTCATATTTGAAGACCAGCACGTTTTTGCTGGGGATAAGATCGAGCTTGTAGCCCAGGATGGAGACGATGCGCACAATGCCATCCGGGCCGGAGGTGGTGCAGGTGATCTCGACGGCCTGACTGCCGGACAGCGCGCGGAAGGTAACGACGCTGGCGTACTCGAAGGAGTGGGGGTCGGTGGTCACGGTGACCGAGACGCCACGCTGCTTGGCGATGTAGGCCGCGTTGACAAAGTTCACGGGGTCGTCGCTGCTCTGCGAGAAGATGCCACGCAGGGCTGCCGTGCCCAGAAGACTCACGTCATTGGCGGCCAGATCGCCGTGCACCTCGACCTCGAGGGCGGAGATGCCCTCGCTGACGAGTTGCGCCAGGATGATGCCAGTGGTCTGGCTCGCCTCGACGAAGGGGGCAACGGCGGTCATCACGTCTTCTGGCACTAAAGCCACGTTGACAGCCGTGGGCACCATCTTGCCCTCAAGACCCAGCAGCACATACTCAGCGATCTGCTCGCCGGCACGCGCCTGTGCCTCCTTGGTCGAGGCACCCAGGTGGGGCGTGAGGATGACGTTTTCGAGCCCATGGAGAGGAGACTCGGTGCAGGGCTCTTTTTCGTACACATCGATGCCGGCTCCGGCGACCTTGCCACTGGCCACGGCATCTGCCAGGGCCTCGATATTGTAGATGCCACCACGCGCCGCGTTGACCACGTAGACGCCGTTTTTCATCTTGGCGAACTGCTCCGCGCCAAACATGCCGATGGTCTCCTTGGTCTTGGGCAGATGCACAGTGATGAAATCCGCCAAAGGCAAAAGATCCTCGGGGTTGTCATAGACGGTGACGCCCAGATACGCCGCGCGCTCGGGCGAGCAATAGGGGTCGTAGCCGATGAGGTTCATCTCGAAGGCTTTGGCGCGCTCCGCCACCAGCCCGCCAATGCGACCCAGACCGTAGATGGCGAGTGTCTTTTGGTAGAGCTCATTGCCGCTGAACTTGCTGCGATCCCAGCGGTGCTCGTGCATGCTGGCATTGGCCTGCGGAGTATGGCGTGCGCTCGCGAGCAATAAGGCGATGGTCTGCTCTGCGGCGCTCACCACGTTGGAGGTTGGGGCATTGCAGACGATGACACCTCGCTCGGTGGCAGCGGTCACGTCCACGTTGTCAACGCCCACACCAGCGCGGCCCACTATCTTAAGGTTGACACCGGCTTCGATGACCTCGCGCGAGGCCTGCGTCGCGCTCCGTACGATAAGCGCCTCATAGGCGCCAATCGCCTCGACCAACGCCTCGGGCGTCAAGTCGAGCAGGACATCGACCTCATGGCCGGCATCCCTGAGCATCTGGATACCCTTATCGGCGATCTTTTCCGCAACAAGTACTTTCATGTTGTCACCCTTCCAGTAAGACCAATTCGGCGGCTTTGATGCCGCTGCCGGGCTCGAACGCGTAGCCCAGCTCCAGCAGCGTCATCTCGAGCGCTGCCAGCGTGGTGATAATGTCAAAATCGCCAAAGTAACCCAGGTGTCCCACGCGGAATATCCTGCCCGCATAGTCGTCCTGCCCACCGGCGATGGTCACACCGTGCTTGTTTTTCATGATACTGACGATCTTCTTGCCGTCAATGCCCTCGGGCACCCACACGGGTGTCACCGCGTTGCCGCGACCCTCCGCGGGGGCAAAGAGCTCCAGACCCAGGGCCTCGCAGCCCTTGCGGGTTGCCTCGGCCAGGCGCGCATGGCGGGCGATGATGTGCTCGATGCCTTCTTCTCGCATGAGCTTGAGCGCCTCGGCCAGACCGATCATCAGGCTCACGGCAGGGGTGAAGGGGGTGGTGTCCTGCTCGAGGTTCTTCTTGTACTTCTTCCAGTCAAAATAGAACTTGGGCAAGGACGAACGCTCATAGGCCGCCCAGGCCTTGGGGCTCACGGTTACGGCAGCCAGTCCGGGCGGGAGCATGAGGCCCTTTTGCGAGCCCGTCATCACCACATCAAGTGCCCACTCGTCCGTCTTGACCGCAACGGCACCTATGCCGGTGATGGAGTCGACGATAAGCACGCACTCGGGATACGCGGCCACGATCTTGCCCACGGCCTCAACGTCGTTGAGCACGCCGCTTGAGGTCTCACTCTGGGTGACAATCACGCCGCGTGTGTTGGGATGGGCGGCAAGATGCGCCGCGATGTCCGCAGGGTCGACAACCTGCTGCCAGCCATAGCTGAGCACCGTCACGTCAAGCCCGTACACCTTAGCGATCTGCTCCATGCGCTGACCGAACTTGCCGTTGTAGCACACCAGCACCTCATCGCCGGCGCAAAAGAGGTTGACCACGGACGACTCCATGGCGCCGGTTCCTGAGCTGGCAAAAATCAGGACGTCGCTTGCCTCCGTCTGAAACACGTATTTGAGCCCTTCGACGCACTCACGCACAACCGCGTTGAAATCGGGGGTGCGGTGGTGGATCATGGGGCGTGCCTGAGCAAGCAGGACCTCGCTGGGCACAGGGGTGGGGCCGGGAGTCATCAGGTATTTCTTCTGCATGCTGCTCTCACTTCCAGACATCGGGTACACAAAGGCCTTGCAGGTAAAGAGACAGTATACTCCATCAAAATTGCCTCCGACCCCTTTTTGCCAACTTTTCCACTCCCCCTCAAGGAGCCCCCGCCTCCGCCAGAAACCTCGGTAAGTTTAGCAAGAAGGCCGTGCCCGTCTGAGCACGACCTTCTTCCAAAGAGGATGTTTGGAGAGGCTCAGCCCTTGATGATGGCGAGCGCCTGCTCTCTGAAGGCATCCATGACGTAACTGATGCCGGAGACCTGGCTGGCCTCGGGGGTGAGCGCCACCAGGTTGTTGCGCGTGATGCTGGCGAGGTTCATGCAGCGCGAACCTGCCATGAGTTGCTGGAGCCCTACGCGCAGGCGGTCGGCGTAGGTGTAGATGCCCACGGCACCCAGCGGGATGCGCTCGATGTCCTTGCCGTACTTGGAACGCAGCTCCTCGTAGGAGACGAAGATCTCCTCTTTGGTGGTGC
>JAITTM010000185.1 GCA_031286975.1 Coriobacteriales bacterium | reverse complement strand
GGATGATGATGCCCTCAAGGAAGATGATGGACATGGCAACGCGCCAGTCAACGTTCGCGCCCAGCGTGATGGAGAAGGCAACAACGGCGTTGATGCCCATTCCAGAAGCAAGGGCAAGGGGTCGGTTGGCGATAAGACCCATGGCAACCGTGGTGACGGCGGCACCGATACAGGTTGCAGTTACGGCGGCGGAGAAGGGAATGCCTGCCGCCGAAAGGATGCCCGGATTGACGGCGATGATGTACGCCATCGTGAGAAACGTGGTGAGACCACCGATGATCTCAGTGCCAAACGAACTACCGCGCTGCGTGTACTTGAAGAACCTGTCCACAAAAACCTCCTTGCTTCGTTGCCTACTAGAAACCTGGAAACCAGAAAAGGGCACCTCTCCCCTCTTGAAGGATTTTAAGCAATTTCATCCGCTAAAGATAGTTAGTTTGTGGCATCATTTTAAAAGATTTGATAATCGGAAGAATCAGCAGGAATGGAGCTCGGTATGACGACACCCAACGCGCTTATTGCAAAGGCGGCAAGCTCCCTGGTGTACTACAGTTCGCTGCGCTTGAAGACCGGCGAGACACTGCTTTCAAAACTCAAGAAACTGATGCAGACAGCAGGCATCGAGTCCATCGATTTCGATAAAAAATTCACGGCGATCAAGCTGCATTTTGGTGAGCAGGGCAACCTGGCTTATCTGCGACCCGATTATGCAAAGGTTGTTGTCGATGTCGTCAAGGAGCTTGGAGGTCGCCCATTCCTGGTTGATTGCAACACCTTGTATCCCGGCAGACGCAAGAATGCCTTGGAGCATCTTGATCTTGCCTACGAGCACGGCTTCTCGCCCTTCTCAACAGGCTGCCACGTCCTCATCGGTGACGGTCTTGACGGTAATGACGAGGTTCTGGTGCCCGTAGAGGGTGCCGAGTACATCAAGGAGGCAAAGATCGGTCGAGCAGTGATGGACGCAGACGTCTTTATCTCGCTTTCGCATTTCAAGGGGCATATCGAGACGGGCTTTGGCGGTGCTATCAAGAACATCGGTATGGGCTGCGGCTCGCGTGGGGGCAAGATGGAGATGCACAGCGCAACGGAACCCAAGATACGACAGGAGACCTGCATCGGCTGTGGCAAATGTGTCCGTTACTGCGCAAGCGACGCGATTGGCCTCAGCGCGCGTACAGCGTTTATCGACCCGGTTGCCTGCGTTGGCTGTGGACACTGCATCGGTGCCTGCCCCACCGACTCGATCCATTCGACCTTTGATGAGAAAGGCGACATCTTGGATGCTAAGATGGCTGAATACACCAAGGCCGTGCTGACAGGGCGTCCGCATTTCCATATCTCACTGGTAATCGATGTTTCGCCCTACTGTGATTGCTGGCAGGGCAACGATGCTCCCATCGTGCCCGATGTGGGCTTTTTTGCCTCGTTTGATCCTGTGGCGCTTGACCTCGCCTGTGCCGATGCGGTCAACGCGCAGCCGGTAAACAGCAACAGCATGCTTGCGGATAAGCTCGCGCAACTGGACGCTGAGCAGGGGCATGCCCATGATTGTGCATCTTTGGACTACTTTCAGGTGGTTACACCCTCCAGCAACTGGAGGGCAACCATCGATCATGCCGCAAAGCTGGGCATCGGCAACGCCGCCTACGAGCTGATCGAGGTCTGAGGGGCAGACTTTGGGCTTAGGCGGACACCATACGCAATCAGTGCCTGCCGGGCGCAGGATGTTCTAGCAGTGCATGCTTTCAGTTTGTCAGATATCCATGATGATGGGGATAATCATGGGGCGGCGGCGGCAGCGATCCCAGAGGAGTGATGAGACGTTCTCGCGCAGCGCACGTTTGAGCTGACCGGGGTTGCTGCGATGTTCGCGGGCGTTCTTGGCCACAGTTTTCTGCGCAACCGCGATCACGTCAGCCAAAAGCACGGGATCATCGCCGCCACTCACGCCACGCATGATGATCTCGGGCGTTCCTACCGGCTCGCCGTCACGGCTGCGGATCATGGTAACAACGGTCACAATGCCATCGTTGGCAAGCGTCTGGCGATCCTTGAGCACCACCTGGGATACGTCGCCGACGGACAGCCCGTCCACATACACGACGCCGGACTCGGTGGGCTCTCCCCTCTCGACACCGTCTTGGTCGAGCAACAGCGTGTCGCCGTTCTCAAGGATGAAGATGTTCTTCTTGGGGATCCCGGTCTTCTCCGCAAGTTTGGCGTGAGCACGTAGGTGCTGTGCTTCGCCATGAACCGGCGTGAAGTATTTAGGTTGGGCGATGGTCAGCATGAGCTTGAGCTCCTCGGCGCCGGCGTGGCCGGAGACATGCACCAAGGCACGCTGCTTGTCGTAGACATCGGCGCCGATCTTCGAGAGCGCGTTGACGACGCGCGTCACGGCCTTCTCGTTGCCAGGAACCGGCGTTGCCGAGATGATGACCGAGTCGCCCTCCTCGATATTTACGGTGCGATGCTCGCCGTTGGCCATGCGGGCAAGGGCAGAAAGGGGCTCGCCCTGGCTGCCGGTGCAGAGGATGACGATCTT
>JAITTM010000164.1 GCA_031286975.1 Coriobacteriales bacterium | reverse complement strand
CCGCTCGAGGTTGGCAGTCATGAATATCGGGTTTTTCTTGCGGCAAGCGAGAATCACCTGGCGGCAGAAAAGCCCCTGGTACTCTATGCAGCGGGAGCGCCAACGGCAAGCCTTGCGCTCACCGTGCTTGATGAGAGCACCGGACGCCCTCTGGAAGGTGCTACCGTCTTTGCGTTTCCTCATGTTGGCACAACCGACGCTAGCGGCCAAGCCACACTCTCCCTATCGGAGGCACAGGGAGAGCTACGCATCGCGGCCAAAGATCATGAGGCTCAGCACCTGCAACTCGTCGTTTCAGGCAACGCGGAGTTGACGGTCAGGCTCAAGTATCAGCCACGGGAGCGAGACGACGACGGAAGCCTTTCCAAACGCCCAGCAGGTCGCCGATAGCGCAGCAACGCGCCCGCATCGCTGCGCGCCGCAGGCCGCTGCCCTTTGCTCATGATCCGGTGCTTTTCAAAGGCAATCCCGCTCATCAGTGCTATAGTTCTGCGTGTCCCTTTGGCGCAGCCTCGTGATTTTGGAGCCCCTATGACCCAAGCGAAATTCGATACCCTCAAACAGATCGTTGAAAAGAGCCGCAACCTGGTATTCTTTGGTGGGGCGGGGGTCTCGACCGAGAGTGGAATCCCGGACTTCCGCTCGAGCAAGGGGCTTTATACCCTGCCCAAGAGCCTGTATGGCTACTCGCCAGAAGAGATCGTAAGCCACGACTTTTATGCAAAGCACAAAGAGGACTTCTTCGCGTTTTATCGCGAACGCATACTCATCCTCGATGTTGAGCCCAACAGCACCCATCACACCCTTGCAGCCTTGGAGAAGACCGGGCATCTCCGCGCGGTCATCACCCAAAACATCGATGGACTGCATCAAAAAGCAGGGTCGCAGGAGGTGCTCGAACTCCATGGGAGTATCCACCGCAACTTCTGTACGCGTTGTGGCAAAGGTTACACCGCGGAGCAGATACAGGTGCTGCCCACGGTTCCCTTCTGCGATTGCGGCGGCAATATCAAGCCTGATGTCGTGCTCTTTGGGGAGCCGCTTGACTCCGCTACCATGGAGCGTGCCCTCGACCACATCGAGCAGGCGGACACACTCATCGTAGGCGGCACCTCGCTTGCGGTCTACCCGGCCGCTGGTTTTCTCCGCTACTTCAGAGGCAGCAAGCTCATCATCATCAATCGCGACGAAACACCCAGCGACAAAGAGGCTGATCTGGTGTTTCGCGAGTCTTTGGGCAGCCTCTTCACTCGCCTTGATCAGGCGCTTGCCCTATCCCTGCCGCCAACAGAGGCACCGCGGTGTGACCCTTAGGGAACGTTTGCCAACACAGACAACCAAGAAGTAGACAAGCCATCTGGCATACAAACAGTTTATCGGTGGTTCCTTAGAGCTCCGCGAGCTCAGCCGTGCTGCGTTGTTGGGCTTTTTTGGCGGTGCGCATCAGGAATTCCTCGTTGTTGTGTGTCTGCTTGAGGGATTTGATGAGCATCTCCATCGAGCGCTCGGTATTGTTCATGTTGGCAAGTATGCGGCGCACGGCCCAGATGAGCGGAGCCTCCTGTGCATCAAGCAGCAGCTCCTCCTTGCGGGTGCCGGATGAGACCGGGTCGATGGCGGGGAAGATGCGACGATCAGCCAGGGCGCGGTCGAGCTTGAGTTCCATGTTGCCGGTACCCTTGAACTCCTCGAAGATGACCTCGTCCATCTTGGAGCCGGTGTCGATGAGGGCTGAGGCCAAAATCGTGAGTGAGCCTCCCCCTTCGATGTTGCGAGCAGCTCCCAAGAAGCGCTTGGGCGGGTACAGCGCCGTTGAATCGACGCCGCCGCTGAGGATACGCCCCGAGGCGGGCTGCGCCAGGTTGTAGGCGCGGGCAAGGCGGGTGATGGAGTCGAGCAGTATCACGACGTCCCTGCCGCCCTCGACCAGGCGCTTGGCGCGCTCGATGACCAACTCGGCAACCGCGATGTGGTTTTCTGAGGGCATGTCGAAGGTCGATGAGACAACCTCGCCCTTGATGGAACGCTGCATGTCAGTGACCTCTTCGGGGCGCTCATCCACCAACAGGCACATCAGGTGCACGTCGGGGTTGTTGGCACTGATGGCTGCCGCAATATCCTTGAGGATGGTGGTTTTACCGGCTTTTGGCGGCGAGACGATAAGCCCGCGCTGCCCCTTGCCGATGGGCGCCACCAAATCGATGGTGCGTGCCGTGATGGTGCTCTGTCCGTGCTCCATCACCAGGCGCTCATCGGGATAGACGGGGGTCAGATCGGCAAAGCGCCTGCGGCTGCGTGCCTCTTCGACGGACAATCCGTTGACGGTCGCGATGCTGTTGAGCGAGACGTACTTGCCGTTATCGCGCGAGGGGCAGGTCTGGCCGGCGATCAGATCGCCTTTGCGCAACCCGTTGCGGCGAACCATCGACTGGCCCACATATACGTCCTTCTCGCCAGGCAGATAACCCGAGGTGCGGAGAAACCCATAGCCTTCGGGCAGGGAGTCAAAAACACCTACGCACTCGACAAAGCCCTCGGCTCTGATGCTCGCGCTTAAGACGGCCTCAAGCAGCTCGTCCTTCTTCCTGATCTCTGAGATGTCGAGTTCGAGCTCAGCGGCCTTTGCGCGCAGCTCGGCTATCTTGAGCTCGGCGAGATCCTCACGCGTGGTGCGGGGAGTGACCTGCCCGCCCGCGTTATTGTTGTTGCCGTTGTTGTTGGCACCGGGGCGGCGGGGGCGGCGGTTATTGGGCTGATAGTTGTTTTGCTGGTGCCCTTTCTTGTTGTTCTGGAAGCTCTTGCGCTCAAAGCTGCGCTTCTGTTGCGGGCGGCCCTCGTCAAAGGGAGCAGGAAGGGGGGCAAGGGGAGCAGAGACGCTCTGTGGGGCGGGCACGGGCGGTGCCGATTGCCGCTCGGGTGCAGGAGCGCCCAGTGCAAGCTGCTGCTCGGCTGCGGGCACAGGGGTCTCCGCCGCTGCCGCGGCAGCTTCTGCAGCCGCTTTGGCGGCGCGCTTCGTGACGCGCTTTGCGGGCTTCTTGGACTCGCCGCTTTCCGCCGCAGGTTGGGCAGGTGGTGCGGAGGGCGCAGGTGGTGCGAGTACTCCGGCCTCTGCCACAGGAGCCACAGGCAGCATGGCCTCCGGCAGGGGGTTCTTGCGCGGACGCCCACGCTTCCTCTTGGGCGGGGCGACGATTACGTTCTCTGTTGTTGGTATCGCTTCTTCTGTACTCATGCGTTTCTTACCTTCTCCCAATCGTTGAGAAATGACGTGAGCCCGCTGGTGGTCAGGGGATGCTCGAGGCATTTCTTGAGCACATTGAAGGGCACGGTGGCGATGTCCGCGCCCAGCAGGGCTGCCTGTGTGACGTGATTTGCGCTGCGGATGGAGGCCGCGATGACCTCGATGCTCTCGTCCGCAACCCCCGCTTTGGTGAAATCGTAGTTATTGAGAGCGATAACTATATTGGAGAGATGCTCGAGCCCGTCCTCACTGCTGTCGTCGAAACGCCCCACGAAGGGACTCACGTAGCGAGCACCGCTGCGGGCAGCGAGCAGTGCCTGCGGCACGGTGAAGCAGAGTGTCATGTTGACGCGGATGCCCTCGTTTGCCAAGGTGCGCGTCGCCGCAAGACCCTCGACCATCGTGGGAACCTTGACCACGACATTGGGGGCGATGGCCGCCAGGGCGCGCCCCTCCTCAACGATGCCATCGCGGCGGGTCTCCACGGTCTCAGCCGAGACGGGGCCATCGACCAGCGCGCAGATGCGCCCGATATGCGCCGGAAAATCCGCGAGCCTGCCACCGATGCGGGCATAGAGCGTGGGGTTGGTGGTCACACCGGCAAGCGCGCCCCAGGACGCGGCCTCCTCGATCTCATTGAGATCGGCTGTGTCGAGAAAGAACTTCACGTAACATCCTCCTTGTTGAACCGACGAGCTGACGGACGGGCTGACTGACTGACGAACGGGCAAACTGACGGGCTTGCTGATTGACGAACGGCTGGCGGGCGAATACGTTGACGTGCTACTCCTGTCTGTAGGAGTGCCGCCGACTGACCGCGTACGGCTCGGTTACAGCTGATGGATTACACTTTGAATGAGACCACGGGGTTCCTTATGGTGGGTTCCTACCCGATTCGCTTTGCACATAGCACATGGCTGAGTTGGTAGTTTTGAGCTGAATGAATGGGGTTTGTGCGGATAACTATACCACTTTTTGCCGTCTGTGAAGCGGATATCGTGATATTTTTCGCCCCTTGGTGTCCCTACGGCCTGGTTTTGCGGTAAGGTATGCGCATCATCAGAAACGTTTGGAGGATAGAATGGTAGCTAAAGGCAAGCGCGTTAAAGCACACTACAAAGGAACCCTTGACGACGGAACGGTGTTTGACAGCAGCTATGACCGCGGCGAACCTATCGCGTTTGTTGTGGGCGTTGGTCAGATGATTCCCGGATTCGATGCCGCCGTGCTCGAGATGGAAGTGGGAGACAAACGCAGCATCCATATCCCTGCGGATCAGGCGTATGGAGAATACAGCGATGACTATATCGAGGTCGTGCCCATCGAGTACATCCCCAATCATGAGCAGCTCCCCGTGGGCCAGTACATCTACTTCCCCACCGAGAACGAGGGTGTCATGCGCGTATTGGTGAAGAAGATCGAGGATGGCAAGGTTCACTTCGACCACAACCATGAGCTCGCTGGCAAGGCCCTCAACTTCGACATCGAGGTTGTTGATGTTGAGGATATCCCTGCGCCGGGGGTTCCCGCCAGCTCAAAGTAAGCGCGACATCCGCCGTCTTTGCTGACGCGGAGTACCCGGGCTTCTCCCCATGGTTCTTTTGCTGGGGAGAAGCCCTTTTTGTGGCCTAGATGGCATCGCCTTGGACGCGGATGAGGACGGGCTCGGACAGCACCACATTGGCGGCCCGTATCTCAGCAAGCGCGGCGAGCATGTCTGATTCGCGAGCAACATGTGTGACGCATACCAGCTCGGTGCTGCTTGCGTGTGTGCCCGGTTGCACCATCGAATAGATGGAGACGTTGTGCTGGGCGAATATCTGCGCGGTGGTGGCGAGCACACCAGGCCTGTCGGGAACAGAAAGCCGCAGGTAGTAGCTTGTCTCCAGCTCATCGATAGGTTTGATGGGCAGGCTCTCGGTGTCCCAGACGGGCTGCGTTATCGACTCGCGGTAGGCAAGGTGGCGCCCAACCTCGATAAGGTCGCCCACAACGGAGGAGGCGGCAGGGCCAGAGCCCGCCCCTTCTCCAAAGAACATGGTGTCACCCACGGCGTCGCCCACCACATAGATGGCATTGAACACGCCATTGACCGAGGCCAAGGGGTGCGCGAGCGGCACCATGGCGGGATGCACGCGGATGTCGATGCCGTCGCTGGTGCGATTGGCGATGGCAAGCAGCTTGATGCAGTAGCCCATCTCGCCCGCGTAATCGAGGTCAAGCGCGGAGAGCCGCGAGATGCCCTCGACCGATACCTGGTCGAGTCGCACATCGGTATTGAATGCGATGGTGGCCAGGATGGCTATCTTTGCCGCAGCATCAAAGCCCTCGATATCTGCTGTAGGGTCGGCCTCGGCAAAGCCCTTTGCCTGAGCCTCTTTGAGCGCCTCGGCGTAGTCGAGCGAGTTCTCGCGCATACGGGTAAGCATGTAGTTGGTGGTGCCGTTGACGATGCCGATGATGGAGCGTATCTGGTTGCCGGCAAGCGTATGACGCAGCGGCCCGATGATGGGGATACCGCCGCCGACGGATGCCTCGAAGGCGATCTCGACACCCTTGTGTGCCGCCAGCTCCATGAGCTCATGGCCATGGGCTGCGATGAGCGCCTTATTAGCCGTCACCACCGACTTGCCCGCGTTGAGGGCGGCAAAGACCAGCTCCTTGGCAAAGGTGACGCCGCCCACAAGCTCTATGACGATATCGACCTCGGGGTTGTTGACGACGGCGTTGCCGTCATCACAGAAGATCTGCGTGATGCCCAGAGTCTCTGCCTGCGAAGCATCGCGTGAGGCCGCCGCAACAAGCCGCAGGTCGACATCCTGGTCGCGCATGAAGTCGTCATGATGCTGCTGCAGGATGCGCACAACACCGCTCCCCACGGTTCCCAGCCCGATTATCCCAATGTTGATGGTTTTCATGCAGTCCCTTCCTGTTGCCGTCAGAGTGTCTGTGAGCGAGCAGATTGCCTTGAAAGTAAGGTTCTGGGTGAAGGAACGTACTTGGTACGTGACTGAACCCAGGTTCTTGCCTGCATTGCCGTCAGAGTGTCTGTGAGCGAGCAGATTGCCTTGAAAGTAAGGTTCTGGGTGAAGGAGCGTACTTGGTACGTGACTGAACCCAGGTTCTTGATTGAAAGGCATGATGCCGATCACAGACACTCTGACACTTCGCATCTCAATAAATCATCATAACTCTCTCTGCGCACCACAAGCCGCGCCCTGCCATCGCGCACGAACACCACGCCGGGACGCACCTGCTTGTTGTAGTTGCTCGACATCGTCTGACAGTAGGCACCGGTGGCAAAGATGCAGAGTGTATCGCCAACCTCCGCCGCTTGCAGGGGTGTATCGACCACCAGCACATCCCCGCTTTCGCAGTGCTTGCCCGCGATGGTCACCACGGTGTCGCGCGGTTGGTCGGCCTTGTTGGCGATAATCGGCTCGTAGTGTGCGCCATAGAGCGCGGGGCGGATGTTGTCGGTCATGCCGCCGTCTACCGCCACATAGGTGCGGATATTGGGGATGGCCTTGATGGTGCCCACGATATAAAGCGACACACCGGCATTTGCCACGATGGAGCGCCCCGGCTCGACCAGGATGCGCGGCACCGGCAAGGCGTGCTGCTCGCAGTGCTCCTTGATGTCATCGACGATCACCTTGCCAAACTCCTTGATGGTCGAGGGCTCATCAGGCACGCCATAGGCGATGCCTAGGCCACCGCCCGTGTCGAGCTCAGAGACGGTGAACCCGGTCTTCTCCCTAATCTCATCCATGAAGTGCACGATGACCTCGATGGCCTTGGCGTAGGAGTGCAGCGCGAAGATCTGCGAGCCGATGTGCATGTGCAGACCTTTGAGCTCAACGCCGGGCAGCGCCAAAGCCTCCTGGATGGCCGCCAGCGCCAAGCCGTCGCGCAGGCCAAAGCCGAACTTGCTGTCCTCGCTGCCGGTCTGGATGTACTGATGCGTGTCAGCCACCACACCGGGTGTCACGCGGATGAGGATGGGCTGCCTCAGCCCCCGCTCCAGCGCCAGGCCGTTGATGCGTGCCAGCTCCTCGAGGGAGTCAACCACGATGCGCCCCACACCGGCGTCGATGGCCTCGACAAGCTCGCGCAAGGTCTTGTTGTTGCCGTGCGCCAGGATGCGACTGGCGGGAAACCCGGCCGCCTGAGCAACCGCGAGCTCTCCCCCACTTGAGACATCGAGGTAGCAGCCCTCCTCCTCCACCAGCTTGCACATGGCGATGCTGATAAAGGCCTTGCCCGCGTACACCACATCGACATCCTTCCAGTGGTAGCGGGTCCATTCCAGGTAGTTGCGCAGCTGCGTGCGGATGTGCTCCTCGTCCATGACGTAGAGCGCCGTGCCAAACTCACGCGCGAGGGTGACGGTGTCAACGCCGCCTATCCACAGGTGCCCGCCTTTGACCTCTGCCGTCTGGGGCAGCACGGCGCCCAGATCCAGGGTGCTCTTGTAATCGGGACGGGCATCGGGGTTATGTGCGATCTGTGCCATGATGCTGCGAATCCTCTCCAGAATCCTCTCCAAAACTGTTAGAGAGATATTCTACAACAAGCTTGGCGCGTTTCTACGACAAGCCCACAACCTTCCGCCGCAGACCGCTATAAGCAGGTGCGGGCACAACTGCCGCTGGGACGAGTCATCACACGCTACCCGCAAACAATCCTTGAAGAATAGCGCGCAGGCACACCCCGGTTGTGGGATCGTCCACACGGCTTCGCGGCTCCTTACATGCGATCGGGAGCGCTTACTCCCAGAAGGGCCAGGGTAAGCGCCAGCACGCTGCGGGTCGCATCCGCCAGGTAGAGGCGGGCGGCGGTTGTGGCCGCGTCGCCGCTGATCACCTGGCAGCGGGTATAAAACGAGTGGAAGGCCGTTGCCAGCTCCTCGGCATAGCGGGTGAGTTTGACGGGCGCCAGGTCGCGGGCGGCAAGCTCGACTACCTCGCTCAGCTGCGCGAGCACGCGCGCGAGGTCGAGCTCCGCGGGGTCAACAAGCAGTGAGAGATTGGCGGCGGAGAAGGAAGGCTCGGTATCCTCCCCGGCTTTGCTCTGCCCTTTGGGCAAAGAGCCCTCGTCGCTTTGTGCGGTTTCAGGGGCGCTCCCTTTGGCTTTTCGCAGCAGGGAGCAGATGCGAGCGTGGGCGTATTGGACGTAGTAGACGGGGTTGCTCGCGTCCTGCTTCTTGGCGGCCTCGATGTCGAAGTCGATGGGCTGGTCGGTCGAGCGGGCGAGCATGAGGTATTTGGTCGCGTCCGCCCCCACCTCCTCGATGAGCTCCTCGAAGCTTATCATCTCGCCGGTGCGCTTGGACATACGCACCGCCTCACCATTGCGATAGAGGTTGACGAGCTGCCCCAGCACAACGGTGAGTTTGCCCGCATGCCCCAAAGCCTCACAGGCGGCTTGCATGCGCGGGATATAGCCATGATGATCGGCGCCCCAGATGTTGATGAGGTATGTGCTGCCCCGCCTGAACTTGCTGAGGTGATACGCGATGTCAGGCGCGAAGTAGGTGTAGCTGCCATCCGCCTTTATGAGCACGCGTGGCTTGTCGTCGCCAAAGTCCGTGGTGCGAAACCAGGTTGCCCCGTCTTCTTTGTAGAGAAACCCGCCCGCCTCAAGTGCTGCCAGCATCACGTCGACGGAGCTTGTGCCGTCTGCGTCCTTGACGTAAAGCGAGCGCTCGCTGAACCAGACCTGAAAGGGGATGCCCATGTGTTCAAGCACCGTCTGCATCCGGCTGAGCATGAGTTGGTAGCCCTTCTCGCGGAAGAAGGCATCGCGATCCGCCTCACTTGCGGCAACCCAGGTATCGCCTTCAAGCTCACGCAGCTTTGCCGCGATGTCGATCACATAGCTGCCGCCATACACGAGCTCATCCTTATCTATCGCTACACCGCAGAGTTCCAGGTAGCGCAGCGCCACCGAGTGGCCAAAGCCGTCCATCTGCTTGCCGGCATCGTTGATGTAGAACTCGCGGGTGACCTCCCAGCCAGCGTGGGCGAGCACGTTTGCCAACGCGTTGCCCAAAGCGGCCCAGCGCCCGTGTCCCACGTGCAAAGGACCGGTGGGGTTAGCGCTGATGAATTCGAGGTTGACGGTCTT
>JAITTM010000158.1 GCA_031286975.1 Coriobacteriales bacterium | reverse complement strand
CTTGCTGTACGCTCAATCAGCCCCTTGCCTGTATGGAGATATTTTTACACTTTATCTAACCATACGTACACAGCTGACACATAATTAACACATAATAAACTGCGGTGTGAGGGGTTGTGCGCTGCGGAGTCAAGGTTCACGGGAGGCACGGGGCAAGCACGTTTCTGCGCGATAACCGGGCGGCCAAGGACAAGGCGGTCTGCGGGTGTCTATACGCGCTCCTGCAAAGGGACATACGGGAGGCGGGGGGTGCTGGGGGAGGTCACGTTGCTCTTGTAGGCGGGGCGCATGATGCGGCGGCCCGATATGATCTCCTCAAAACGATGCGCTGCCCAACCGACGATGCGCGACGAGGCGAACATCGGCGTGAGCAGGTCTTGCGGGATGCCCAACATGCGGTAGACAAGGCCGCTGTACATATCGATATTGGCGCAGATCTGCTTGCTGTCGCCCTTTTGCTCGGCAATGATGCCAGGGGCAAGACGCTCGATGGTTTGCAGCAGCTCGAACTCATCCTCAAAAGGAGTACCTTTTGCCAGCTGTATCGCATGCTTCTTGCAAAGCAGCGCGCGCGGGTCTGAGAGTGTGTAGACCGCGTGGCCCATGCCATAGATGAGCCCGCTTCTATCAAAAGCTTCACGTCGCACTATCTTGCGCAGATAATCCGCGACCTGGCCCTCGTCACTCCAGTTGGCAACCTGCTGTTTGATGTCGTCCTGCATCTGCTCAACCTGGAGGTTGGCGCCACCGTGGCGGGCGCCTTTGAGCGAACCGATGCCACCGGCATAGGCTGAATAGGGGTCGGTGTCGGATGAGGTGAGCGCGCGCACTATGAAGGTCGAGTTGTTGCCGCCGCCATGCTCGGCGTGCAGCATGAGCATGATGTCGAGCAGAGCCGCCTCTTCATGCGTGAACTTGCGATCAGGACGCAGCATCGAGAGGATGGTCTCGGAGGTGGACTGCCCAGGGATGAAGCGATGCATGATCATCGAGTCACCAAAGAAGACGGCTCGCTTGGCATAATAGGCCAGCACCATCACGCGTGGCAGGCGGGATATGAGGCTGATGGCTGTGTCGATCTCGTGCTCGGGCGCGTTGCTCTCGGCATCCTTGTCAAAGGCATAGAGCACCGAGATCGCCCGCGTGAGGGCGTTCATGACGTTGGGCGTCGCCTTGGTCATGATGATGTCGGCGCAAAAGCCGTCGGGCAGTTCGCGGTTCTCATCGATGAGCTTTCTGAAGCTCGCTAACTGCTCGACCGTGGGCAGACGGCCGGCAAGCAGGAGATAGGCGAGCTCCTCAAAACCAAAGCGATCCTCCGCCTCAACATGGGCAACCAGGTCGTTGATGTCATAGCCGCGCATGGTGAGTCTACCCTCGCAAGGCTGCTTCTCGGCCTCGTTGAGCACGTAGCCGTGTACGTTGCTGATATTGGTCACACCGGCAATCACGCCCGTACCATCGGTGTTGCGCAGGCCGCGCTTGACGTCCAAACGCGCATAGATCTCGGGGTCGATGGCGTTGATGACTTCAAAATCCTTATAGAGTGAGAGTCTGTCAGTGTTCATGTGTTCGTCTCCAAATCCGCTTGCCCAAGGCATCGGTGTCACTTGCAAATTATACCAAGGTACTGCGCCGCACAGGCGACTACTTTGGCAACAGAGGGTAGATGGTCACGGCAAATA
The DNA here is from genome assembly GCA_031286975.1 of Coriobacteriales bacterium. Taxonomy (GTDB): domain Bacteria; phylum Actinomycetota; class Coriobacteriia; order Coriobacteriales; family UBA8131; genus JAITTM01. Next base: position 4,247 of record JAITTM010000158.1, on the reverse strand, counting down.
CGATAATCACGACCAGGACGATAAGGGCGATGACCACCATCAAGACGGTCTTGAGCGTCCGCCCGATGGACGCGCCAACACTGCCTATGCTTATCAAGCCGCCCAGTGCACTCATGAGCTGGCGGTCGGTCTCGGTTGTGTTGTCGAGGATCACCTTGGGTTGCTTGGCTTGCTCGCGCAAGAAGCGCTCGGTCTCGCTGAGCTGGACAAAACGCTCATCTACCCAAAGGTTGCGGCAGTAGTCGCAACGCAACAGGCCCTTCTGTGCGTCGGACACCATAAAGGACTCACCGTGGCAGGTGGGGCACTGGATGTCGTGTGAAGCTGTGGCGTTTGGCATGGCTAAAACTCCCGGTCTTCTGCGCGATTTCTAAAGAGGCATCGCGTGTAAGCATCCTGCCTGAACATCAAACGCGGCGCATATGGATACGTGGGCGTGTGCGTGGGCGTATCTGGCTTGTACGCACTGCCTCTTTGGTTATTTGCCGTTGGTGAACCCTCCGATGGTGCCCGCCAGACCCTTAAGCGACGCAGGAAGATCGCTGCCGCCCGAGAGCGCTCCCTCGATACGGCTGTCGTTGCTGTCTTGCATGGTGGCGGTTCTGAGCTTTGTGCGGTGTTTGACAAGCTGGTCATATTGTTGCAGATGGGCGATGTTGGTAGTGGTTTCATGCTCGTGATGATGGCGCTTATCGGTATTGCGATAGCGCAGATAGACGGCGATATAGAAGATGAAACCCGAAAAACAGAGTACGAGCGGGATGAGATGATATCCGTAGCCATCACTGCTGCTGCCCAACAGGAGCGAAGGTAGGTTCCAGATAAAATCAGGCATGTGCGACACCTCCCTACGAAGCAAAGAGCAACAGAATGGTCGCGCCTACGCCAAGAACGAGACCCACAGCCTCGACGATTGCGGACACGATGAACAGTTTTGCGGTATTCAGCGGTACCGAGCCCATGGTCTCGCCTGTCACGCCATTGACCGCCACATAGTGCAGGAGCTTCTTGCCATTGCCCTTGACCTCCAGATAGGAGTAGAGCCAGACCGGAAGGTAAACCGACTTCCAGAGTTCGCCCTTGTTCTCGACCTGCACCTGATCCCAGTGGATGCCACGGTCATAGAACAGCGCCGTCTGCTTTGCCTGGTGCCGAGCGATATCCCGCACCTGAGCCCCAGCAAGGGGGGCAAGCTGCTCGCGGTTGATATCGCGCTTCTCGGAGGTGAAACCGCGCAGATAGTTCGCGTTGAACTTGACGGTCTCTTTAAGGGGATACGGCAGGATGGCGTTGATGACGTTATTGGTGTTGACACCGGCTACCTGGTTGATGCGCTCGTTGCTCGCCTCGACGGTCAGATCGTCGATATGCAGGTCAAAATCCCTGCCCAGATTGTATAGATCGGCGTCGTAGTAGGTCTTCTTGTTGTCACCGGAGCCAACCGTATACTTGCGCACCAGATGCTCGCCCTGCCCTCGCAGATCGGCATGGGCGTTCACGTCGATCACCATATAGGGCAGGTAGACCCCCATGATATTCTGGGTTGTGAACTCGGCCTTGAACCGTGGATGGGCAAAGAACTGCCGCTTGCTCACAAAGGCCTCGATGTGCTTTTGCGCCTGCTCTTTGGTGAGACGGAAGGGAATCAAGGCATCGGGTATCGCCCCATTGGGTATCTGTTGGTTGATGCTGAGCGTGTTGCGGCACCAGTGACAGCGCGCCTGCGCGCTTTCTGCGGTGTCGATAACCACCTCGGCACCGCAAGCGGTGCATTTGAGGGTGATCATGGTTGCCGCGTCAGCGACGATGGTGTCAGAACCACTGCCAATGATGACACCCTGGAGCCTGCTGATGTCGTAATCCAAGGTGTCGGCTTCGCTGCTGAACTCCTTGCGGCAGAAGTTGCAGCGCAAAAGACCCGTGGCGAGGTTGAGTGCGATGTCTGACGAGCCGCAAGCGGGGCATTTGTTGATGCCGTCTTTGGCGCCCTCGTTTGTCTTGACCACTACGGGCGTAGCGGTGGCTTCAGCAGGCGGAGCGGCGGCAGCAGCAGCGATGCCAGCAGCAGCAGTGCCGATGACTATCGCCGTGCCGCAGGCCGGGCAGAACGCACCGCCGTCAGCTACCTGCGTGCCACATTTTGGGCAGAACACCGCTGATCCTACAGTCCGAGCAGCTGTGCTTTGGCAGCGTCAAAGTCAGCCTGGGTGATAACGCCTGAGTCAAGCAAGCCCTTGAGTCGAGTGAGCTTTTCATAGGGATCCTCGGCTGCCGCGGGAGCGGGAGCGGGAGCGGGAGCCGCCATTGGCTGTGCGAGGGGCTGGCCGGTCTGCGGGTCGAACAGCGGAGCAGGTGCGGCCTGCGGTTGAGCAAAGGGCTGGGCAATGGGCTGGCCGGTCTGCGGGTCGAAGCGGGGTGCCAAAGCGGCCTGCGGTTGGGCAAAGGGCTGCTGCAAGCCCTGTGCCATGCCCCCGGCGGCATTGAGCCCCATGCCCATGAAGGCCATGCCGATCCCACCGCCCCCATTGGGGTTCTCGCCGGCAGCCTGCAAACCACGAGCCACGGATTGCTGCAGGAAAGACTGGCCGCGCTCGCCAGCCAGAGCAGTGGCACGACGCACATCGGCGAGTACGGCCTTGCTGTCCTCATCGTATTCGATGGCAAGAAGCGCGGCTTTGACGATGGTCAAACCACGATCGGCCTGCCAGCGGTGGCCATCCTCGACAGCAGCACCTAGCGAGTTGGCAAACCCAACGGAATCGTGTTGTATCTTGGTGATGCGGTTGCCCTTATCGGGATCATTGGTGTAATCAGAGAGTGCGGCAGAAAGCGAGGCGACAACCTCGACGAAGAGCTGGTGGGCGGCCTGGTTGCCCGGATCGGCAAAGTCGAAGTCGGGGCCGCCGGGGATGAGATACTGGGCAGGAACAAACTGCTTGATGAAGAGCAAGGGGTCGGTGATCCTCAGCGAATAAAAACCCCGTGTGATGGCTCCCACCTGCGCTTGCAGATAGGCGTCATCCCAATAGATCTCCGCATTGGTGCCAAACTTGTTGTCAGGGATCTCTTTGAGGTTGACATAGAACGCCTGTTGCTGGGTGCCGGGGATGCCGCCGAACTTGAAGCGCTCCCAGGTCTGCCTGATCACGGAATCGATAAGACCACCACCTGAGAAGAACGACTGGGCATTGGGGTCGGTGGAGGTGTAGACGTAGCCACCTGCCTGAGCGATGAAGCCGGTAAAGGCGCCGCTTTCCATGGTGACAAGACCATAGCCCTCGGGGACGATGACGGTCGAGCCGTTGGTGATGATGTTGTCAGAACCCTTGACATTGGCACCGCGCCCCGCATTGGTCTCCTGTTTGACCGCGGCAATAACGCCGGTGGTGGCACGCACGGTAAGTGGTACGGTGTAGAAGTCCTTCCATTGATCGGCGAAGGTTCCGCCCAGTGCTCCGACAAATGCTTGGATGAATCCCATGGCAGTTCCCTTTCATACGAGGCAGACAGAATGCTGGATGCACGCTTTGCAAAACCCTTGAAAATCGTGCGTTGGCATGTGCATAGTATAAGAGAAAGACGCAGGTTCATGTTGCTAAAACCTACAGCGTTTACCCCTTGTTGCCGTTGTTGCCGTATTGCCAAAGGCAGCACCCTGTTTGCCGCAGCAGGGCACTCACGTGTTGGTGTCTTGCGCGCTGCCTACAGGAGAAGGGCGATTGTCGCCTGCGTCAGACAGTCGCTTTGCTCAGAGCGGTCAGGCACAGATTGCCGCTTTGTTTGCTCCTTTAGGGAGGCTTAGAGAAGTTCAACGAATTCGATGCGGGTAAGCTCGCCTTTCTCCGCATCAAGAAGGAGAACCGAGGGGGCGCTGCCACCGCGAGGACGATTGGGTGAGCCGGGGCAGAGCACGCGCACGGAGCCAACAAACTCGTTGCACGGGATGTGCGTGTGGCCGTGGATACAGACATGCGGCAGGGGCTGGCCGGGGGCGATGGCCCCCCTGCCGCGCAGGGCTTCCTCCGCGTCAAAGGGCTTATGTATGATGAAGAACCGGATGCCCTCCAAGGTGAGCGAGACAAAGGGTCTGAGTGAAAAACCGTAGTCGCTGCGGTCGCAGTTGCCCAACACCGCGGTGACGGGTGCGATGGCTTCAAGCTCGTCGAGGATGCTTGCGGCACCCACGTCCCCTGCATGGAAGATATGGTCGCAGCCCGCAAACACTTCACGCACCGCAGGGGGCAGGC
>JAITTM010000172.1 GCA_031286975.1 Coriobacteriales bacterium | reverse complement strand
AGGTCGATAACGATGCCGTTGGCATCCAAAAATCGCAGCACCTTGATGCAATAGGGACAGGTGGGTAGGTTACAGGGTCAACTCTTCCATACAGGACTCCAATCTCGATATGTCACCATTGTACGGGATTCGCGGCGCGATTACTCCGTTGACCGTGACAATCGCTCGACAATCTCGTCAAAGCCCATGACCAGGACCTGCTCGGAAAGCCAAGTGACCAAACCCGCCCCCGTTGTGTAGTCGTAGCGCTTGAGCTCGTCCATCGCCGTGTCGATGCTCGTCATGTCAAAAGCGGCGCAGGCCTCCTTGAGCCGAGCGAGCACGGCAGCATCAGGGGCCTCACGCTTTGGCTTCTCGTTACCTGCACCAGAAACCGCGTGCAGAGCGGCCTCTATCGCACTGAGCAGATGGGATAATTCGTGGACAACAGCGGCTCCATTGGCTTCGATATACGCGTTATTGTTCGCTCGTGCGGCCTTTTCGAGCGACTCGAGTTTTGCGCCGATGAGTTCTGCTCCGATATTGCGACTGCTGCCTTTGATGCCATGCAGGACGACGATGTATTTCTCGCGGTTGGTTTTCTCCAAAAGCGGCAGTTGCTTGCACAGAGCCGGAGTGTTATCCACATACGATGTCAGTATCTCCAGATATATCTCCTCGTCGCCGCCAAAGCGCCCAAGCCCCAAGGCGACGTCGATTCCCGCGACGTGCAGTTGGGAGAACAGACCACCCCTTGGGTTTGTGACCTTCTCCTTACTTGCAAAACGACGGTCATAACCAGACCTGCGTTCCTGCAGGTTGCGCCTGTTTGGCTCATCTGCTGCCGCCGTGTCCAGGGTTGTGTCGCCATCCGCGACTGTCTCTTGGCCGTCTTTTGAGCACGAGGCTTCTTTGTCCTTATCACGCACCCATTTGCGCAACACGGCATCCATAGCCATGATGTCGATGGGTTTTGAGAGAAAAGCCTGAAACCCGTTTTGTAAGAACCACGCCTCGTTGCCCTCGATGGCGTTGGCGGTCAGGGCAAGGATCGGTATAGTCTGGGCGTACTCGGTGCCGATTTCTTCACGGATGATGCGGGTTGCCTCGACACCGTCCATCTCGGGCATCATGTGATCCATGAAGATCGCGTCATAGTGAACCTTCTCTGACTTGATGCAATCTATGGCCGACTGTCCGTCCATGACGCAATCAACCTGCATCCCATAGGGCTTAAGGATGCCCCGCACGACATCCAGATTGTTCACCACGTCGTCAACCACGAGGATCTTCGCGTAGGGCATCTTTACCCGCACGAAATTCAGATTGCGCGTGCGGTTGCGGTCGATATACTTGAAATCCTTCAGATGGGCTGCAATGTCTGCACCGATGGTTGCTTCGCCTGCATAGCCCTGCTCAAAATGCAAGGTGAAGGTCGAACCTTTGCCATAGACGCTTTCTGCCGTGATGGTGCCACCCATCGACTCCACCAGTTGCTTGGTGATGGAAAGGCCAAGCCCCGTCCCTTCGATATGATGGTTGACCTCCAGGTCGACCCGACTGTAGTTTTGGAAGAGCCGCGAGAGATTCTCTGGCGTGATGCCGATACCCGTATCGCTCACCGTGCAGGTGATGAGAAAACCGCCAACGCTCCGCTCAGCGCGGAGTTTCCAGTCCACCTGCCCCTCTTTTGAATACTTGAACGCATTGGACAACAGGTTGTTGCACATCTGCTTGACGCGCATCTCATCACCCAGGAGTCGCGCCGGAAAGTCCTCCGGGGCATCGACATTGAAGACGATGGGCTTGGAGCCGATGCGGACCTCATTGATCATGGTCACATCGTTTATAAAGCTGGGCGTATCATAGGGAGCCTTGACCAACTCGAGCTTTCCCGATTCGATCTTCGAGAGATCCAAGATATCGTTGACGATTCCAAGCAAAGCCATGCCCGCACCGTATATCTTCTCCGTGTTCTCGCGGTCATCTCCGCTGAGGGTGTCAGCAGCAAGCGTCAACTCTGAAAGACCCACGACGGCATTGAGTGGTGTGCGCATCTCATGGCTCATATTCGCGAGAAACGCCGATTTTGCCTCCGAAGCCGTAAGCGCAATCACATTCATCTCCTCAAGCCGCTGCTTTTGCTCCTCGATTTGATTGTAGGGAAGCGCCAGTCTCTTTGAGATAAAGGGGGCTGCAATGATGCCTATCGCCAGGAAGAACAGCGAGGAAACTATGAGGCCCTGCTGTACGGTCATGGCTGGACTCTCGAGTGTCGGTGCCATCAGCGCGAGGCGCCATCCGTCTTCGGACGCAGAGATACGCTCGTAGGTGCAGAATCGCTCGACTCCCTGATAGACCAGTTCTCCTGTGCCTTCATCTGAATTGATCATGGCATCAAAGACCTTCCCCACCGAGATGATCTCCTTGTCCGAACTATCCTTTGCCAGTTCGATGAAATTCCAGCGGTCGCGTACCATATACTCGAATCGCCCGTCAGCGATGATGGTACCTTCTTCGTCGGTCATGAGCAGGTTGCCCGTATCCCAGAGTTTATAGGGCGACAGCATGTCGGTGAATGTCATGCCGGAGATGGTTGCGGTCAAAACGTGTGAATCACCCACCGGCGTGCAGACATTCATGACGAGCTCTCGCGTGGTCTGTGTCGTGCGCGTCGTGGATATCACCGTTCGCCCCGTAAACGCCTCCTGGATGTATTTTTCTTGCAAGAGGTACTCCGCGGTTGTCGCTCTGCCGCACTCGGCAACGATGCCGTTCTTGTCAAAGAGCGTCAGGGATAAGAACTCCGGGTATTGCTCCAGCAGTTCTCCCATAAGCGACTCTATGTCCTCTTCGGTAGGTGCTGAATCCCCGATCCGTGCGGCAATCGTTTGCGCGTCCGCCTTCAAAAGACCGATTTTTGTCGATATCGAATCGTTTGCAAGGCCGCGAGCAAGCAAAAGGTTCTTGTCCATGAGCTCATAGAGGCCGTTTTGCGTGAAGAACATACCTGCCGCAAAGTTCGCAACCGTCAGTATAACGACGATCAGGATGATATAGACCGTGAGTTTTCTACGCATGTACCCACTCTCCCCTGGACAAACGGTGCTCCTATCTCAACTGGCGGCATACAGCGCCTGAGAGGTGGCGGGGAAGTCCACCTTGCGATCCACTCCGTTTCTTGTGGCGCGATTCCGGGTAGCCGTCCCCTTATCGAACGGTGGATCACTCTCGGCTTCCCCATCGCCTGTACTGATAAGCGCATATATCTTCTCCCGTGTGCTCATGAACAGGTCGATGAGCTGAGGGTCGAAGTGCGCGCCGCTGTTCTCCAGCATGATCTTCTGGGCGGTGCTTATGGACATCGCTTCTTTGTAGGGACGTTTTGAGATCAGCGCGTCAAACACATCAACAACTGCCATCAGTCTCCCCAGCAGGGGAATCTCTTCTCCCGCAAGACCTCGGGGATAGCCACTACCGTCCCATCTCTCATGATGGAACGAAACGAGTATCTCGGCATACGTCAAGAAGGAGTGATCGAGCGTGTCCTCTCCGGCCTGGCGGATGCGTCGGATGATCTGTTCGCCAATCTCGACATGGCGCTCCATCACCGCACGCTCATCGGATGTCAGTTTGCCCGGCTTGCCGAGTATCAGGTCAGGGATACCGATCTTGCCAACATCGTGGAGAAGGGCAGATTGCAGCAGCAGATTGCGCTCCCACTTCTCTGTTTCTGCGGCATAGACCCCTTGTTCGACCATCGCATCAAGCAGTATCTCGAGCAGTTTGCCGGTTCGTTTGATATGCCCACCTGTAAAATTATCGCGAAACTCCACGAGCTCGGAAATCACTTCGAGAATAGAGGATTGCAGCTCCATGATCTCTGCTGTCTGAGTGCCGATCATCTCCCTGAGATTCTCGTTGAATCGCTTCAGCTCATTGCGTTGCTCTGAGATGAGCAGGGTGTTCTCGATGCGCTTGATCAGCAAGGGTGGCGAGAAGGGCTTAGATATGTAGTCCGCAGCTCCCAGTGACAGACCCTCAAGCTCACTGCCAGGGTCGTTTCGCGCGGTGAGAAAGATCACGGGGATGTCAAAATCCTCGTTCTCCGCAATCAACTGCCTGAAGATCGTGTAGCCGTTGGTCTCCGGCATCTCGATGTCCAAAAGGATGAGATCCGGCTTGACAACCTGCATCAGGAGGAAGAATTTTTTGGCAGAAGGTACCGTAAATACCTCAAATTTATCCTTCAAGACAGCTTTGCCAGCCGCCATGCTCGCTATGTTATCGTCCACCATCACAATCGTCCACTTGCGCTGTGGAACCACCGAATCCTTGCTCATGCCTATCGCCCCACGATCTGTTAATCTTTGACTCTGGTCTGGTGATCCGCCTATCCTTGAACGCCCCGAATACCTGATCAAGCAAAATACGCATGTAATTTAGCACCCGTAATTTAGCACGCATGCAAGTGAATTTATGAAAACTCACAGAAACGCTACGAAAATCCACAAAACTACACAATTCATGCGCAGACCTGCACGCCCTGGAAAAACCCAACCAGGGGGCTTTTTGATCAGGTCGGCCAGGTTTATTCATAAAGCGGCCTGTGTTGTTGTTGACACAAACAGTGGTGATGGTAGAATGGCTTCTTGCCTGTTTGGGCACATGCGGCGTTACCTCAGCTGGATAGAGGGACTGACTACGAATCAGTACGTCAGGGGTTCGAATCCCTTACGCCGCACCACAAAACCAACCACCTGTCGATACAGAACACTGTGCCGATAGGTGGTTTTTGTTTGCTGGAACCGTTGATATGAGACAACAGCTGAGAGAACAGCATTTAGAGACCGCGTAGCACCCTCTATGCTTGAGGCGCAGACTATCCATTCAGCCATTGCTGCCATTTGGTGACTGTATTCTGACCCCAGATACCATCAGCGTCGGCACCGACTGTATTCTGAAGAGCAGTTATAGTCTGTGAGCCATCCGGACGACTTACACCATTTCCTAGCCAACCATCAGCAGTTACCCCCAGATATTGTTGTAGAGCCATCTGTGAATTCTTACCCCAGATACCATCTACAGGAGTTCCAACTTTAGATTGCAAAGCTTTACAGGTTAACGGACCCCAAATTCCATCGACAGACAACTTTCC
>JAITTM010000162.1 GCA_031286975.1 Coriobacteriales bacterium | reverse complement strand
TTGTTGATGCACTCTCTCCAGAGGAAGTCTGGATACTCGAAAAAAAGCAAGGCGGATTTTCTGAAATCAGGCGGGCGAGCGACGACGTTTTGGTAAACGATTTGGTCGCCGAAGGCCTCCCGCTGGGCGGGTTATGGTACAGCGATTATCTGGAGGAGCCAAAAAATGCACTTTGAGTTTTTAGTTGAAGATCAATCAACCAAAGAGGCCTTGCAAATCCTTCTTCCAAAAATACTGGAGCAAAGGCATACTTTCAAAATAAATCCATACAGAGGCGTTGGACATCTTCCAAAAGACTTGCGACCTCGAACAGACGCAAGCAAAAGGATTCTGTTGGATCAGTTGCCAAGGCTGCTTAAGGGCTACGGCAAGCAATTCAGAAACTATTCAGCAATCATAGTAGTGTTATGCGATCTGGATGATAGGGATCGTGAGTCGTTTGCGCATGAACTTAGAGGCGCCTATGAAGCGTGTGATCCAAAGCCGGAAGCTGAGTTCTATTTTGCAATAGAAGAAACGGAAGCTTGGTATCTTGGCGATCTTACTGCGATTTTGCAGGCTTATCCTAATGCAAAAGAAACAATTTTGGCAACATATGTTAATGACGCAATCTGTGGAACATGGGAGATTTTGGCGAATGCTGTGCATGAAGGCGGCTGTCAAGCATTATCAGTTAAAGGACGGCAAACTGAAGGTGCCGAGAAAACCAAGTGGGCTCGAAAAATCTGTCCCTTTATGAAGATTGACCGCAACAACTCTCCAAGCTTTAACGAGTTTTGTTCAGGACTGCGAAGTCATGCGTAGAAAAGAGCCACGTCGTAAACAATAGGTTTCTGCGACCAAAACGCCGATGCTACCTTTTGCGCGCTTGTTGATTCCGGCGCTCTGAGGATGCTTGCACTTTAGCACAGTGGTGTGATAAAGTCTTTGCCATTCACTGAGCGGTCTACTCCGTATGGGCTTGTTGAGAAATTCGAGGTTTTGCATGATTCCAGTTATACCGCGGGGGTTCAAGGATGTTTTGCCGCAGGAGGCGCGATGGCGGGAGAGTATCTGTAACAACGTGCAAAAGGCACTTTCGCTTTGGGGCTATGCGCCCATCGAGACACCCACGCTTGAGGTCTTGGACGTGCTCAAGCGTGGGGGGCAGTTGGCTCCCACCACATTCAGGCTCTTTGATGCCGATGGTGCCTTGCTGGTGCTGCGACCCGATGTGACCCTGCCCATCGCCCGCATGACCGCCACCCGCCTGGCGGATGCAGTGGGGCCGCTGCGTTTCAGGTATGTGCAGCCTGTCTTTCGCGAGGAGGAGTCCTTGCGGGGGCAGGCACGCGAGTTCACGCAGCTGGGCATAGAGTCCATCGGTCTTGGGGGAGCGCTGGCAGACGCGGAGGTGGTCGTGCTCCTTGCGGAGGCTCTTAAGGCAGCCGGGCTGAAGGACTTCACGCTTGCGATCTGCACCGTGGGAGTCTTGCGTGACCTGCTGGATGTCTGCGTGCGTGAGAGCGGCGTTGGTGAGCAGTGGCGCCAGGCCATGCTGGATGCCTGCCATGCGTCGAACCTCGTGGAGGTCGCCCGCCTGGCGCGGGATGCGCGCATCGACGCGCGCTATGGTGAGGCGCTGAGTGCCTTGCCGTCGATTCGCGGCGGCAAGGAGGCAATTACGGCCTGCAGAGCGCTGGTTGAGCCACTGCGTTGCCTGGACGGACTCGATGTGCTTGAGCAGACCTGGGAGCTCATCGAGGCAGCGGGTGTAGGGGAGTACGTGACGGTCGATTTTAGCGTGATGAGTTCGTTTGACTACTACACTGGGCTGGTGATCGAGGCCTATGCGCCCGGTGTGGGCATGCTGCTGGGCAGCGGCGGACGCTATGATCACACGCTGGAAGCCTATGGCAAAAGCGCACCGGCTGCCGGTTTTGCCTTGAGTTTGGAGCGGATCATGCAGGCTTTGCTCGAGCAGGGCATCCAGGCGGAGCCGAGCTTTGCCACAGCAGAGCCCGTGGTTGTCTCCGTGGAGACAGACGAGCCCGCCGCGGCGTTCAGGCGCGCGAAGGAGCTGCGAGGCCAGGGTATACCCGCGGTGCTCGGCACAGGAAAGGCGGGTGAGCGCTATGATGGATAAGACGGAGGGCGGCAAGGGCTCATTCCCGGGCGCAGCCGTAAACGCTGGCGTAAACGCAGCAGTGATGGGACGCTTGAAGATCGCCGTGCCCAAGGGTTCTCTCTATAGCCAGAGCGTCGAGGTGCTGGGTAGGGCGGGTCTGGATACCAGCGGCTTGCAGAATCCTGGCCGACAGCTCGTCATCCGCACGGACGAGGCGGAGTTCTTTATCGTGCGACCTACCGATGTTCCGGTCTTTGTGAGCTATGGCGGCGTCGATTGCGCCATCTGCGGCAAGGATTCGCTGGAAGAGGCCGCACTCGAGGTGGTTGAGCTGGTTGATCTGGACTTTGGCGCCTGCCGCTTTGTGGTGGCCGAGCCCGCCTTTGCCGGTGGTGCCGCGGACGACGCCTACAGCCGCCTGGGGATTCTGCGTGTTGCTACCAAGTACCCCCGCATAACCTCCCGTTATTATGATTCTGTGGGGGTGCAGGTTGAATTGATAAAGATGCACGGCAACATCGAACTCGCTCCTTTATGCGGCATGGCCGATCGCATAGTTGACATCACGGCCACAGGAACGACCCTGCGGGAGAATGACCTGGTGGTGGTTGACGAGGTTCTGCGCTCGACGGCGCGCTTTGTGGGCAATCCCGCAAGCGTGCGCACGGATGCGCGGGTACGCAATCTGGCGGTTGAACTTGAGAGGATACGAGCATGCGTGTGATCACACTTGAACCGGGGCAGAAACCGAGTGCCGAGCTCCTGCGGCGCATGGCAGCCTTTGACCCGGCCGTACAACAGAGTGCGGCGGCAATCATAGCGGCGGTGCGCGAGCGGGGCGATGAGGCGCTGCGAGAGTTGACGCTTAAGTTCGATAAGGTGGAGCTTACCGACTTCCTGGTCGATGAGGCGCAGATACAGGCGGCACTCAAGAAGGTTGACAAAACCGTGCTTGAGGCGCTGCAGGTTGCCGCCCGCTCCATCTTTGCCTTCCACCAGCGTCAGGTTCAGCAGAGCTGGTTTGACGTACGCGAGGACGGCGCTTTGGTGGGTAGCAAGATAACCCCTTTGGCAAGCGTGGGTATCTATGTGCCGGGCGGTCGTGCCCTGTATCCCTCAACGGTGCTGATGAATGCCCTACCCGCACGGGTGGCCGGTGTCAAGCGCATCGTGATGACCACGCCCCCACAGGCGGATGGCAAGGTCGATCCCGTGACCCTTGCGGCGGCGCATATCGCGGGAGTGACCGAGATTTACGCGGTGGGTGGCGCGCAGGCGATTGCCGCGCTTGCCTACGGCACTGCGCAGATCGAAGCGGTGGATAAGATCACTGGTCCCGGCAGGGACTATGTGGCCGCTGCCAAGCGTCTGGTGAGCGGGGATGTGGGTATCGACATGGTGGCGGGTCCCTCTGAGGTGTTGGTGCTGGCGGATGAGACCGCCCAGCCGCAGCTCATCGCCATCGACCTCATGGCGCAGGCCGAGCACGACCCCCAGGCCGCCTGCTACCTGGTGACCACCGACGAGACGCTGGTAGACGAGGTGTTCGCGGCGCTTGACGACTATCTGGCGCAGTCGCCGCGGGCGGATATCACCCGCACTTCTCTGGATACCAACGGGCTGGTCTTTGTGGCACCCGATCTGGCAACGGCCCTGCTTGCGGCCAACACCATCGCGCCGGAGCACCTTGAGGTGCAGATGGATTCTCCGCTGGAACTGCTGGGTTTGATCGAGAACGCGGGCGCTATCTTTCTCGGCCCTTGGACGCCTGAGAGCGTGGGCGACTATGTGGCCGGCCCTAATCACACGCTGCCCACCAGTGGCACGGCGCGCTTCTCCAGCCCGCTGAGTGTGGACGACTTCACCAAGCGCTCGAGTGTTATCAGCTATTCCTACGCGGCCTTAGAAGAAGACGCTGACACCATCATCGCCCTTGCTGGCCAGGAAGGTTTGTGGGCGCATGCCCACGCCGTGCGCGCTCGCTTTGAAGGGGCGGATGAGTGACATGCTAAACCTGCGGGATGCCGCGCGGTATTTAACGGATCTGGAGCCCTATGACCCCCAATACCTGCCGGCGCGCATCTACCTGAGCGCCAACGAGAACCCTTATGGCCTGCCGCCGGAGGTCAAACAAGCACTTGTTGAGAAGATCGGGAACCAGACCCTGCACCGCTACCCCGACCCTTTGGCAAAGGATCTGCGCGCTCAGCTCGCGCTGCTGAACGGCGTGGATGTCTCCCAGGTGCTTGTAGGCAATGGGGGAGACGAGCTGCTCTACATCCTCCTGCTTGCCTATGGTGGCAAGGGACGTCTGCTGCTGAATGTGCCCCCGTCCTTCTCGGCATATCATACCGATGCGAAACTCACCAAGACGGGCGTGGTGGATGTGCCCCGACTTGAGAATGGAGCCGTTGATGAGGCGGCAGTGCTGGCGCGGGTGCGGCGCGGCGACATCGACGTGGTGATGCTGGCGTCACCCAACAACCCCACGGGCGAATGCGCGCGGTTGGCCTTTTTGCTGGAGCTGCTGGAGGCGAGTGATGCCCTGGTGCTGGTCGACCACGCCTATATCGAGTTTGCTGATCCCGCCTTTGACTTGACGCGCTTTTTGGCAGACCATCGCAACCTGGCCATCCTGCGCACCTTTAGCAAGGCCTATGCGTTGGCGGGCGTTCGCCTGGGCTACCTGCTGGCCGACCCCGTAGTGATACGCGAGCTGCTCAAGGTGCGGCAGCCCTACTCGGTCGATGTGCTCTCAGCTTTGGCGGGCAGCACCGTGCTGGCGGCACGCGAGCGCATGCAGCAAGGCATCGACGCCATCGTGGCGGAGCGCGAGCGCACGCGTAAGCGCCTGCGCCAGATGGCGGGTGTGACGGTGTTTGCCAGCGATGCGAACTTCCTACTGCTGCGTGTGGCAGATGCGCATACCGTCTGGGAGCAGCTGTATGAGCGCTACGGCATCCTGGTGCGCGACTTCTCACGCACACCCGGGTTGGCGGATTGCCTGCGGGTGAGCATCGGCAGCCCGCAGGAGATGGACGAGTTTTTGGATGCCTTGCAGGCACTGCGGGGAGCATAGGAGCGAAGGAGCGACATCATGAGAAAGACAGCTATCGAGCGGAGCACCAGCGAGACGGCCATAACCCTCGAGCTCACCCTTGAGGGGAGCGGGCAGACCACCGTTGAGACCGGCGTGCCCTTCTTCGACCACATGCTCAATGCCTTTGGCAGGCATGGGCTCTTTGATCTGAGGGTGACTGCCAAGGGGGATCTGGATGTCGACGCGCATCACACCGTCGAGGACGTGGGCATCGTGTTAGGCCAGGCCATCGCGCAGTGTCTGGGCGAGAAGAAGGCGGGCATCACACGCTTTGGTGAGGCGCTCATACCGATGGATGAGGCTTTGGTGCTGGCGGTGGTCGACATCAGCGGACGCGGTCAGCTGCATTGGGACGTGAGCCTGCCCATCGAGATCATCGGGACCTTTGACACCAGCTTGTTCAAGGAGTTTTTGATCGCATTGGCGAGCAACGCGGGCTTGACCCTGCACGTACGCTCATTGGCGGGCGAGAACGCGCACCACATCATCGAGGCAGCGGCCAAGGCGGTCGCTCGGGCCCTTAGCATCGCGGTCGCACTCGACCCACGCGTGGGCGAGCGCATCCCCTCGACCAAGGGGACGATATAGCCATGGCGCTTGTTGTTGTCGATTACTGTAAGGGCAACCTGCGGAGTGTGCAAAAGGGGCTGGAACTGGCGGGAGCGGCAGCCATCATCAGCGCTGAGCCTGCGGATATCCTTGCTGCCAAAGCCCTGGTGCTGCCGGGCGTGGGCTCCTTTGCCGACGCCTCGGCCTTCATGCAGCAAAGCGGACAGATGCAAGCGATTCGGCAGCGCGTGGCCGAGGGAGCACCCTTTTTGGGCATCTGCCTGGGTTTGCAGCTGCTCTTCGAGCGCGGGGACGAGGGTCTGCCTGCGGGCGAGTGGGCAGAGGGCCTGGGCTTCTTGCGCGGCTCTTGCAAGCGTATCGCCAGCGAGACGCTTGCGGGCGCACGCGTCAAGGTGCCGCATGTGGGTTGGAACCAGGTGGTTTTCTCCCCGGATAGAACTGAGCAGCTTGCGCCTCTGTTTGCGGGCATCGAGAACGGCTCGAACTTCTATTTTACGCATTCCTATCAGGGTGACCCCACAGATGTGGCCGCTGTTTTAGCTGAAGTGACGCATGCACGGCGCTTCCCCTGCGTGCTGCGCAAGGATCGCGTATTTGGGGTGCAGTTTCACCCCGAGAAATCCTCGCATAAGGGGCTTGCGGTGTTGGCGAATTTTGTACGCTATGTGAATGAGGTGGTGTGATGTATCTGCTTCCGGCAATCGATTTGCTTGGTGGTAAGGCCGTGCGGCTTGCCAAGGGCGACTATAACGCGGTGACCGTCTATAATGACGACCCTGTCGAGCAGGCGGAGTTGTGGGCCTTGGGAGGCGCGCGTTGGATCCATGTGGTCGACCTTGACGGGGCGCGCACAGGTCAACCACATAATGCGGCCCTTATCGAGCGCATTATCGCCGCCGCGGGGGTCAAGGTCGAGGTGGGCGGCGGCGTGCGCAGCCTGGCGACCATCGAGCGCCTGGTCAAGGCAGGGGCAAGCCGCGTTGTGCTGGGCACCAAGTTGGTGAGCGACCCCACCTTTGCGCAGGAGGCCGTCGCGCAGTTTGGCGACATCATCTGCGCGGGTGTGGATGCCCGCGATGGCGAGGTGGCCATTGAGGGCTGGCGCGCGGGTGCGGGTGTGCCGGCAACCGAGCTGATAGCGCAGCTGGCAGGTTGGGGTATCGAGCATCTGGTCTATACCGATATCGCGCGCGACGGCATGCAGACCGGCATCGACGCGGCGGCCTATGAGCGCGTCTCCGCCTATGCAGGGTTTCCTGTTACGGCATCGGGTGGCATCAGCACCTTGGACGACCTGCGTGCGCTTGCGGCGCAGGGGCCCCTGGTTATCGAGGGTGCCATAGCGGGGCGCGCCCTCTATGAGGGCTCCTTCAGGATAGAGGATGCTATCGCCGTGCTTGAAGGTAGGACCGTATGCTGACCAAACGCGTCATACCCTGCATGGATGTCAAGGACGGACGGGTGGTGAAGGGGGTCAACTTCGTCAACCTGCGCGACGCGGGTGATCCTGTGGAGTTGGCGGCGGCCTACGATAAGGCGGGTGCCGACGAGGTCATCTTCCTCGACATCACCGCCACCCATGAGGCGCGCAAGACCACCATCGCCATGGCG
>JAITTM010000116.1 GCA_031286975.1 Coriobacteriales bacterium | reverse complement strand
TGTGCTCTTCCGATCTACTTCCAAACGAGCGGGTTCAGTAGAGAACGCCGAGCGTATATAGCCGCCGCCATTACAATGGCAGATCGTCACGTTGCGTGCAGCCCAGTAGCGTGCGAGTGCCTTGATCTGGCGCGCCGGCACACCGCATTTACCTTCGGCCCATTTAGGCGTCTTGGGAACACCGTCCTCGCCACCCATGACGTAGCGCTCAAACCAATCGAACCCGACAGAGTGCGTTTCGACGTACTCTTTGTCGTACAGGTTCTCTTTAATCCACGTATACGCGATTCCAAGCTGTAACGCAGCGTCGGTGTTCGGCAGAACGGGAATCCATTTGTCGGCATGCACAGCACAACCGTAGTTCACGTCGGGACAAATGTAGATTTGTTTGATGCCGATTTCGGTCCAGAAGAAGCTGAGCATGCTCGGCCCTTGACCACCCCAACCCCACGGGGTCGTCTCGGGATCGCAGCCCCACATAAGCGTGCAGTCGGTGTTGTCAAGGATGTCTTTGAGAAGGTTGTCCTGGGGCACTTGCTCACCAACAGGATCCATGCCCCATATGTACTTGGCGCCCCAGTACCAGCCCTCCCAGCTGTCAGGCTGACGAGCTTGCAACGTGAAACCACCCATGAGGTTCATCAAGTGCGTATTGCAGCCATGGCCACCGCCCATTACCTTGCCTTCGCCGTGACCGTCGCCCTGGCAGAAAATGGATGTTGGACCGTAGGTTTCGATGCATCGACGAATCTCTGATGCGATGATGTCGGTTGCTTCGTCCCAGCTGATGCGCACGTAGTCCGATTGACCACGGTTTTCTGGGTGACGCTCACCATTTGGATCCCAATCGACCCGTTTCATTGGGTAGGGCACACGATTACGTGAATATACCCGCTGCTTGTAAACGGTTCCAAAGGGAACGGCCGTGGTTTTAAGCGGACTTTGCAACACATGGCCGCGCGCCTCAATGGTCCAGCGATTCAGATAGCTCTCTTCATATTTCTCATCCAAATGCAGCGGGCGGATTCGCACAATCCTACCATCCTCGACATCGACCGCAACGGCGTTCTCGCCTGAACCGAACCCGTTGAAGCCCATATCGCGGTAGACCGTTTTCTTGCTCTTGCTTTGCTCCTCCATCTCTGTCCTTTCTGTCGCCACTACTCTATCTTCTTTTTATTCAAGTGCGCTTGTTATGGTCGGATGTCCTCCGTGCCAGAGAAACATAAGAACAGCATGAAATGGCTGGGATTACGGTATGAGTTCTGTGTAGTTTTTGATAAGGATAGTCATCATAGCGAGAGGCTGATGTGCTCAAAAGGGGCGGCCTGTGCCCTGCAAAACGTCTTTTGCAAGGGTCTCTCTATAAACTTCTCAAAAACCCCATAACCATGAGTGGGGACAAGAAGAAGGTATACCGATGAGCATAGAACGGTTTTATAGGGGTTGCCGATTTATGCCGATTTATGAGGAATCGGCATCCTTTTTGCCAAACCTCACGCGGAGAATCCCGTAGACGGTAGGGATGAAGCTGATCACGACAATGGCGATGATGACCAACTCGAAGTTGTCTTTCACAAAGGGGATGCCACCAAAGAAGTAGCCCAGCAAGGTGAAGATGGTGACCCAGAGCACGCCGCCGATAACGTTGTAGAGCGTGAACTTGCCAAAGTGCATGCGCCCTAAACCGGCGATAAAGGGCGCGAAGGTACGGATGATGGGAAAGAAGCGCGTGACCACCACGGCAAGCAACCCGTATTTGTCAAAGAATCCCTGGGTCTTTTGCAGGCGCTCGGGCGTAAGCACCTTGACGCGACCCGAGTCGATGATGACCTGCCCCAGCTTGCGCCCGATCCAATAGTTGGAGGTATTGCCCAAGATGGCAGCGCTGCACATGATAATGAGAAAAGCCGCCAGGTTAAGACCGCCACCGGGTGCCGCAAAGACCCCCGCCGCAAACAGCAGTGAGTCACCGGGCAAGAAGGGCGTGAGCACTAGACCGGTCTCGATGAAGATGATGATGAACAACGGCGTGTAGACCCAAATGGGCCCGAGCGTTGTGATCCAGCCAGCGATAAACTCACGGGGATCGCGTAGCAGGTCGATGAAGAACTGTATGATTTCCAAGGAAGGGAGCCTTTCGTTGCTTTAATCAGGTGTTCCTGTGAATCCCAAGCAAGCAGAAACGTTTGGAACGGAACCCCGAGTGAGGGGAGCGTGTGTCTATACGTGACCAAACTCAGGTTCCCGTTTGAACGCGTTTATGCCGCAGGGAGTTTGCAGGTGGGCTCAGACGCTCGTCAGCGGCCCCTTATGGCTGCTTCCGTCAAGACCTGACCAGGTTCGGAACATGACGCCGTCTGAGCCCACGCTATTTTCTCATAAACTGAACTTTTGTGCGCGGCTGGATTTTGCTTTGTGAGCCAGCGTGTACACAGGTATCGCCCACGGCTACCATGCTGCAAGCAACACACTTTTATTGCCGTACCGGCTATGCCTCTATGAGCACGGGAAAGAGTGGCTCGTCGTTATCGAGATGCATGAGCTCGACCGTTCCGGTAAGGATGTCAACATACTGGTATGACTGACGGGTGACGCGACCACGTTTGCGCTCGACCTCCATGATGAAGAGCTGAGGATGTGCCTGCGTAAGCACACCTTCGCATTCGATTATCTTGGAGCGCCCCATGTTTGCTTTAACTTTGAGCCTTTTGCCAGTACAGTCAACCAAAATGTCGTGGATTCTGTCTACGATTGCAGCCTGACGCGATAATTCCATATGTAAATGACCTCCAAGTACTCTTTTGAAGTACATAGTGTAGCATCTTTTTGGCGGTTAAAGTGTTTCTAATGGGTAACACTACACGAAATACCACAAAACCACAGGGTTTTTGATGACCAAACCATACGGAGCCTCCCGCGCACAAGAAATCAGAACAGGGAGCTGGGAGGAACTTGATGCGTAAGACCCTGATCCTCCAAATAGAGTTGTCCCAATTCGCGGTACTGCTCCACGGCAAGGGTTTCGCCACGGAGTTTAGGAGAAACCCGGGCGCTTTGCAGCAGCTGATCCACCACATCAGGGTCAACGCCATTGAGGGCGAAATGAGCGCGCATGGAGTTGCGGATGTTCTTGCGACGCTGGGCAAAGGCAGCCTCTGCCAAGAAGGAGGCTGCGTTGAGCAGTTGCGGGCTTGATTGCCGCCTGCAACGATTGAGGCGGATGACCGTCGAGTCGACGCGCGGTGGGGGCATGAAGTTCGAGGGCGCCACGGCAAAACTACCCACAGGCAACGCAAAGAGCTGGAGCTTGACGGTGTAGGCACCGTAGGCCTTGCTCCCCGGTTGTGCCATCATGCGCTGCGCCACCTCCTGCTGCACCATCACAGTAGCGCTTTGCAGCGAGGGGAGTTTTTGGAAGTAGTCCAACACGATGGTTGCCGCCACCGCATAGGGCAGGTTGGCAACAAGCTTGGTGGGTAGGCCGGGCGAGCAGGGGGACGGTTCTTGGGACGACAGAGGCGACAGGTTGGCAGGCAGAGGTGGTAGAAACGGCAGGCAGAGCGGCGACAGGGCATCGCCTTGGATGAGGGTGAAGTGGGTCGCGTAGGGCTTGGTTGTGTGCGCGAGTGCCGCAAGCAGGCTTGCGTCCTTCTCGATGGCGATTACTGCGGCTGCTTGTTGCAGGAGTGCCAGCGTAAGGGTGCCGATACCGGGACCCACTTCAAGAATGGTGTCGGCCTCCCCCACCTCGGCTAAGGCAAGGATGCGCCCTACCACGCCGTCGTCTACCAAGAAGTGCTGGCCCAGCGACTTCTTGGTCACCAGGCCAAACTGCTCGAGTACGGCTTTGGTGGCGCGAGGGCTTGCCAATGGCGAGTGGATAGTCATGCTCGTTGCCACATCCGCATGCCCGCGCGCGGGTGGCGCGTTGGTTCTGCGATGCGACTTTGCCGCTCGCAGGATGTCCTGATTGTTGTTGCGTTGGGGGTCATGCCGCAGAGTCCGGACTGGGGCTGGGGGTATCAGGGATGTCAGGGAGGACGGGCAGGTCTGGGGCGGAGGCGGGGGGAATATCCACGACCTTCTCCGCATGTTCTTGGGCGGTCTGTTCTGTTGCGGCAAGCTGGTCGGCCTGTTGCTGCTTCTTGATGATGTAGCGGGTGTAGGCGCCACCGGCTCCAACAGCGCGCTGGACAAAAGCGGTTTGCTTGACGGTTTCGCGGCGGATATGGGCAATCTGGCTGTGGGTGAAGTGACCCCAGTCATCCTCGTCGGGGAGCACGGGTGCGTCGCTTTTGGCGAGGAATCCCACAAAGTTGTTGACCTTCTCGAGGTTGAAGCCGGCCACGGCAACAGCACTCTTGGTGATGCCCGCCAGCGGGGCGTAGCCGTGCGCATCGCCGGGACTACCGCCCACCACGAAGAGCTGCGCGGGACGCTTGGGTGCAGGTTGCTCCCCCAACACATAGCGCTTGACCCAGTAGGGCTGAAAGCGGTCGTAGAGCGCCTTGAGCTGCGAAGGGGGCCCGGCAAAATAGAGCGGCGCGACAATGGCGATGGCATCAACGCGCTCAAGCGTTGCTTTGAGTTCGAGGTAATCGTCAAGCAGGTGGCCGCTTTGCGTCTTGTTGGCCTGCACGCAGATGCCGGTTTCCATGCAGCCCTCGCAGCCGGTGCAGGGCAGGATGTGCTTCTTTGAGAGCAGGAAGCGCTGCGTTTTGGCACCGGCACTCTTGGCACCCTGCTCAAGCAAATCGATGAGCGCCACGCAGGTGCGGCTGCGCGGCGAACCAGATATGAAGAGGATGTCAGGTTTCTTTGTGCTGTCTGGCATGGTTGCTCCCTGTTGCCTGCGGGCGGCGTTTTGTGTACGCGACAATGGTACCACTTGGGAGGCGATCCTACAGCGCGGGAACCTCGGGCATGAGATCCTCGCTGATGACGTTAAGGATGCGCTCGAAGGTTGCGACCTCCTCCTTGGTGAAGCGCTGGTCGATGCGCTTTACCACGGCACTCACGTAGTCGGTGTTGAGGCGATTGTACTCGTAGAACTTGTCGGTAACGGAGAGACGATACTCGCGCTTATCCTCCTGCGACCGCTCCTTGCTCACATAACCCTTCTTAACCAGGTTTTGTATCTTGTAGGCAGCGTTAGCCTGGGATATGTTGACGAATTTGGCAAAGTCGCTGACCGTGGGGTTTTTGAGCGCGTCTATAACCTCGACGCAAAAGGTCTCAACCGCGGTGAGCGACGCCTCGCGCGTCTCAAAGCGGCTGAATATCTTGCGATAGAACTGGAGTTTGAACTTGGTGTAAACGTCGATAAACGCTTTATCCAATGCTGCTGCCATGCGTGTTACCTCTATCTGCCGATGGCGCCAGGAGCTGCCGCCTGCATTCTGTATGCCGTGAGCAGGTGAAAGATGTTGCTGCGCATGCATTGCTCTTTCCTTCCTGCTACGCAACGTCAACTATAGCAAACGACAGTTCCGCTGAACATACCACTGTGTCGCCAACCTTCGCTTCGGCCTCGCCAAAGCCCAAAGGTCCGCGTTGTTTGGTGAGCGTGCAGGTCAGATCAAGCACATCGCCGGGCACCACGGGCACCCTGAAGCGCGCCTTTTTAACGCCGCCAAACAGGGCGAGTTTGCCCTCGTTCTGTGGCGCGCTCATAAGCGCGATACCGCCCGTCTGCGCCAGAGCCTCAAGCAGCAGGACCCCCGGCATGATGGGATTGCCCGGAAAATGCCCCGTGAAGAAGGGCTCGTTTACCGTGACGCATTTGCTGGCGTGCGCCCACTCCCCCGCCTTAAAGTCGATCACGCGGTCGATGAGCAAAAAGGGATATCGATGGGGGAGAAGTTCCTGGATCTGGGTGATGGTGAGTTGCACGGGGGGCTCCTTAGGGTTGGAGGTTGTTAGTTGCAGGGGTTGCCAGGGCACTGGGCTGTTGGATCCTGCAATCAACAACCATCATAGCGCGAGAGTATGAGGGTGGCGTTGTGTCCGCCAAAACCCAGCGAGCTGGTGAGTGCGTGGCGCAGGGCGACACGACGACCCTCGTTGGGCACCACGTCGAGGTCGCAGACGGGATCGGGCACCCGGTAGTTGATGGTGGCGGGGATAAACCCGTCACGCACAGCCAGCGCACAGATGAGGGCCTCTGTCGCGCCCGCCGCACCCAGAAGGTGTCCCGTCATCGACTTGGTCGAGCTCACGGGAACCGTGGTGTCTCTTCCAAACACCGTCTTGATGGCGCGGGTCTCCCCCGCGTCGTTGAGCGGTGTCGAGGTGCCGTGTGCGTTGATGTAGTCGATGGCATCGGGGCTGAGCCCCGCGTCGTGCAGAGCCGCGGCCATGGCACGGGCTCCCCCGTCACCCGTGGGGTCGGGAGCGGTGATGTGGTAGGCGTCGCAGGTCGCGCCAAAGCCGCTGACCTCCGCATAGATGGTGGCACCGCGCTCAAGCGCATGGGTGAGCTCCTCGAGCACGAGCAGAGCCGCTCCTTCTCCCAAGACAAAACCGCTGCGTTCGAGGTCAAAGGGGATGGAAGCGCGCGCGGGGTCGGTGCCGGTGTGGAGGGCTTGCATAGACGTGAAGCCGCCCATGGCCAGAGGCACGACGCAGGCCTCGGCGCCGCCCGTGAGCACAACATCGGCATAGCCGTGACGGACGTGGCGCAGGGCCTCACCCACGGCATGGCTGCTGCTGGCGCAGGCGGTTACCGTGCAGGAACAGTCGCCCTTGAAGCCGGTCTCGATGGCGATGCGTCCCGCTGCCATATTGGGAATGGTGAGCGGGATGTAGAATGGCGAGATGCGGTCGAAGCCCCTCGCAAGACCGCGGCTGTGCTCGCGCATGGTGGTCGAAAGCCCGCCGATGCCGCTGCCCACCAGCACGTCGGCACGCTCAAGGTTGGTGTTCTCTGCCGTGATGCCGCTGTCGCTGAGCGCCTCCTTGGCGGCGATAAGCGCCAGCACGGTGAAGCGATCCATGCGGCGGGCCTCTTGTGGCGGAACCAGTGTTGTGGTGTCGAGGTGCACCTCGGCCGCAAGCTTCGCCGCCTGCTCGCCGGTGTCATAGGCGGCAATGGGAGCGATGCCGCAGCTGCCTTTTTGGACGGCCGTCCAAAACGCCGACGCGGTGTGGCCGATGGGCGTCACCGCACCCACACCCGTGATGACCACACGGCGAGGGGCGAGGGGCGCTCGGGAGGCGGGGGCGCTTGTGGCGGGTTTTTCAGTCGCGGGTTTTGGGGTCATAGTATCATCCCTCCATCAACGGCTACAACCTGCCCGGTTACATAGGCCGCAGCGTCGCTGCACAAAAACGCGACGACCCTCGCCACGTCCTCGGGCTCGCCAAAACGCTTGAGCGGGATGGAATCGAGCAGGGATTGCCGGGTTTTCTCGTCAAGGACATCGGTCATCTTGGTGCGGATAAAACCGGGCGCAACGGCATTGACTGTCACCCCACGCCCAGCGAACTCCTTGGCGTTTGACTTGGTGAGGCCGATGAGCCCTGCCTTGCTGGCGGCGTAGTTGGCCTGTCCGGCGTTGCCCGTGATGCCCACCACGCTGGCGATATTGACGATGCGTCCGCCGCGCGCCTTGAGCATGGCACGACTCGCCAGCTTGGTGCAGAGAAAGGCGGCGCGCAGGTTGACGGCCAGTACGGCATCAAAGTCCTCGGGCGTCATGCGCAGCATCAGGTTGTCGCGGGTGATGCCCGCGTTGTTGACCAAGATGCTGGGAAGCCCCAAACTGTCCTGCGCCTGGGCGAAGAGGGCCTCGCACTGGGCGGCATCTGAGACATCGGCCTTGAGGGTGATGAAAGCGGGGGCGGGCTCGCTGGCGGGGGCGGACTGCGCGGAAGCAGCCTGCGCAGGGGCGGACTCTTGGCCTGCCGGGCCTGCCGGACTTGCCGGGCCTGCCGGGCCTGCCGGGCGGCCTGCCGCGGCGGCCTCGCAAAGCGCGCGGGTCTCTTCTGCGGCAGCGGCGTTGCCGGCGTAGTTGATGATGACGTTGTGGCCGGCTGTGGCAAGAGCCACGCAGATGGCGCGACCGATGCCTTGGCTTCCGCCGGTTACTAGAGCTGTTTTCATAGGGCACTCAACTCCTTGCGCACGCAGTGGTACTCCTCCATCAAGGTATCAAGAATCTCTGCCACGGGACGTATCTGCCGCAGCTGCCCGGCGACCTGCCCCGCCATGAGCGAGCCGGCGTCAGTGTCGCCGTCGCGCACGGCCTTGCGCAGGGCACCCAGCGTGAACATCTCCAGCTCCTCGCGCGTTGCGCCCTCCTTCTCCTGCTTGAGATAATCGCGCGCCATGCGGTTCTTGAGCGTCCGCACCGGCGTGCCGCCCTGGCGTCCGATAACCGTTGTGCCTGTATCCTTTGCATCCAGCAGCGCCTGCTTGTAGTTGGCATGGATGGGGCACTCTTCGCTGGCAAGAAGGACGGTGCCCACCTGCGCCCCCACCGCTCCAAGCGCAAAAGCCGCACAGAGCTGCGCGCCCGAGGCGATGCCACCCGCGGCGATGACGGGGATGCCCACGGCCTGCACCACCTGCGGCACAAGCGCCATCGTAGTGAGCTCGCCTACGTGGCCGCCGCTCTCGGTGCCCTCGGCGATGACGGCAAAGGCACCCGCGCGCTCCATGCGCAAAGCCAGCGCCACACTGGGAATAACGGGGATGACCTTGCTGCCAGCGTCCCGCCAAGCGGGCACATAGGTGGCCGGATTGCCGGCACCGGTGGTGACCACGGGTATCCGTTGTTCAACGATTATGGCGGCAAGCTCCTCCACCTCGCGGTGTATGAGCAGCAGGTTGATGCCAAAGGGTTTGTTGGTGAGCGAGCGCGCCTCGGCGATATGCTCCCTGAGTTGCTGGGCGTTAAAGCCGCCCGTAGCGATAAGCCCCAGGCCGCCCGCCTCAGACACTGCGGCGGCAAAGCGCCCCGTTGCGATGTTGGCCATACCCCCCTGAATGAGAGGAAGCTCGATGCCAAGAAGATCGCTCAGGGTGGCCCTCATAACTGCTTGTGCGCCAGGCTGCGCATCAGTTTGCTCCTGGTCAAGGTTGTGTGGAGCAACACCCGTTGCGCTGCCTTTGTCTTGCGCCAACGCAGGGCTGGGGCAAGCTGGTTGCAAGCTGGTGTGCAGTGGGTCTTGAGAGGTATCCTTGGATTGTTGTGGCATGATTACGCTCCTTTACTGCTCCAAATAAATGGCTCCGTAGGTCAAACCGCCGCCAAAGCCGGCAATGACAATGCGTTGGCCCGGCAAAATGATGCCGTCGCGCACCGCCTCGTCAAGGACGAGCGGTATGCTGGCCGCGCTGGTGTTGCCATGTGTCGCCAGGTTCATGACAAACTTTTCGAGCGGCACACCCAGGCGCTTGGCAGCGCTGGCGAGGATGCGCTCGTTGGCCTGATGGCACACAAAATGGTCAATTTGGTCGACCTCCACACCTGCCTGCGTGATAACGTTGTGCATACTTGCGGCCAGCACCTCGACGGCGAACTTGAACACCGCCGGTCCGTTCATGTGGATGAGCGGCGCAACGGTGAGCGTCTCCGCGTCACCCCGCACCCCCGTTGTCCAGTAAAACGGTTTGCTTGAAGGCGCCACCAATACGGCGCCGGCGCCGTCGCCAAATAGCACGCAGGTTGAACGCTCGGTAAAATCGGTCACCTTTGAGAGCAGCTCAGCCCCCAACACCAGGGCTCGTTGCCCCGGCTGCAGCAGGCCTTGCGCCGTGATAAGCGAGAAGACAAAGCCGCTACAGGCGGCGCTGAGGTCGAAGGCCAGGATGTCCTCGCGCAAGCCGAGGTCGCGCTGCAACAAACAGGCAAGCGAGGGAGTCGCCTGCTCGTTGGTCACCGTTGCGCAGATCACGATGTCGATGTCATGCGGGGTGAGCTGCGCCGCCGCAAGTGCGTTTTGAGCCGCCACCACTGCCAGGGATTCTATGCTCTCCGTTGTAGCGATATGACGGCTGTGAATGCCCGTGCGCGTAACGATCCACTCGTCACTGGTGTCCACCATCTTTGCAAGCATGTCGTTGGTCAGTATGTTTTGTGGTACGGCGCGGCCGGTTCCCAGAATTTGCATGGCCTTCTCCGTCACCCGAACTTTCTGTATCTATCATAACGTTGCTGCAGGAGTGTGGGCGTATCCAAGCAGCCCAGCTCGTCCAAGGCGCGACGCAGCAGGGGCCGCAGTGTCTCAAAGGTCGCCTGCGGGTTGGCGGCGGCGCTGCCCGCAGGCTCGGGCGCCACCACGTCAACCATGCCAAACGCGAGCAGATCCTGCGCCGTGAGCTTCATGACCTCGCAAGCCTCGGGCGCGCGCTTTGCGTCCTTCCAGAGGATGGAGGCAAAACCCTCGGGGGACAAAACCGAGTACACCGCGTGCTCAAGCATGATGAGACGGTCGGCCACACCCAGTGCCAGCGCACCGCCGCTGCCGCCCTCGCCCGTGATGAAGGCGACGATGGGCACCTCGAGCCTGCTGAGCTCAAAGAGGCACTGCGCGATTGCGGAGCCTTGGCCGCGCTCCTCCGCCTGCGCACCCGGGTAGGCACCCGGCGTGTCGATAAAGGTTATGAGGGGGCGCCCAAACTTCTGCGCCTGCTGCGCCACGCGGATGAACTTGCGGTAGCCCTCAGGGTGCGGCATGCCAAAATTGCTGGCGATGTTGCTCGTAAGATCAGCGCCCTTGATGTGCCCGGCCACCGTAACGGGGCGCCCCTCAAAGCACGCGAGACCGCAGAGAAGCGCGTTGTCGTCGCTATAGAGGCGGTCACCATGCAGCTCGACAAAGTCGGTGAGAAGACCGTCGATGAAGTCGCGCACGTGGGGTCGCCCAACGGCGCGCGCCAGCTCGACCTGTTGCTGGGGGGTTATGGCGGGGAGAGCCTGTGCCGGGGAGGGCATCGGGGCTGCATCCTCCTGGCTGGGTGCCTGGGCTGCGCGCTTCGCTGACACGCCTGGGTGCAGGCGCAGGATGCGGGCAAGCGTCTGGCGCAGCGCGGCGCGGGGCACCACGGCGTCCACAAAGCCGTGAGCCAGTTGGAACTCCGCGCTCTGAAAACCCTCGGGCAGCTTGGAGCCGATGGTCTGCTCGATGACACGCGGGCCAGCAAAGCCGATGAGCGCCCCGGGCTCTGCCAAGATGATGTCGCCCAGCGAGGCAAAGCTTGCGGTGACCCCGCCTGTGGTGGGGTGGGTGAGCACGCTGATGAAAAGCCCTCCAGCCTGCGAAAGCCGCTGGATGGCCGCCGCGGTCTTGGCCATCTGCATGAGGGAGAACATGCCCTCCTGCATGCGTGCGCCACCGCTGGCACTGAAGATGATGAGTGGCATACCCTGCTCAAGCGCGTACTCCGCAGCACGGGTTATGGTTTCTCCCACGGCAACACCCATGCTGCCCATCATGAACTCGGGGAGCAGTTCGGCGCAGATGACCGCGCGCCCCTCGATGGTTCCCGCGCGGCAGATACCGGCATCAGGGTAGCCCGTCCGCTTGGCACTAAGCGCGATCTTCTCTGCATATCCAGGAAAATCCAAGGGGTTGGCGGGCCTGATGTCGGTGAAGAGCGGCTGGGCTGATCGGGGATCCAGCACCTCGTCGATATGGCTTTTGATAACGAGTTTCTTGGTTGCCGCGCGCTGGGCTTTGCGTTTGGTTGCCAGGGCTTCGAGCTTGGCTTTGCGCTCCAAAAAGAGGTCGAATATGCCTGCCATCACAACCCCTTGTCCTCTTTGAGCGGCTGCAGAAGCTGCCCAAGATTGCGCTCGATGAAGCCAGTGTCGATGTGATTGCTCAGGTACTCAGGGTTGTACATGAGCATGTACAGAAGGCTGATGTTGGTGGTCACGCCACTCACCACCAGCTCCTCAAGGGCGCGCCGCATGCGCAGGATCGCCTCGTTGCGGGTGCGCCCGTGCACGATGAGCTTGGCGATCATCGAGTCATAGAAGGGGCTGATCTCGCAACCGGAATGCAGCACGGTGTCGACGCGCACGCCAAAGCCGCTGGGCAGATGCAGGTAATCGAGCGCGCCGGGGCAGGGACTGAAGTTGTTGAGCGGATCCTCGGCGTTGATGCGGCACTCGATGGCATGACCGCTTATCGAGACATCCGTTTGGTTGAAGCGCAGGGGCAGGCCCGACGCGATGCGAATCTGCTCGCGCACGATGTCGATGCCCGTGATCATCTCAGTGACGGGGTGCTCGACCTGG
Source organism: Coriobacteriales bacterium (assembly GCA_031286975.1). Lineage (GTDB taxonomy): Bacteria > Actinomycetota > Coriobacteriia > Coriobacteriales > UBA8131 > JAITTM01. The sequence goes on along the minus strand of JAITTM010000116.1, from coordinate 3,148 downwards.
ATGCGCGTGTTCATCTCGATAAAATAGTAGTTCTGCGCGTCGTCGACCAAAAACTCCACCGTGCCCGCATTGGTGTAACCCACCGCCTTGGCTGCGCGCACGGCAACCGTGCCTATCTCCTGGCGCAGCTCTTCAGACAGGATCTGCGCGGGCGCCTCCTCCAGAACCTTCTGGTGGCTGCGCTGCAAGGAGCAGTCGCGCTCGCCTAGGTGGACAACGGCTCCGTGGGCATCGGCCAGTATCTGAACCTCGATGTGGCGCGCATCCTCGATGAGCTTCTCCAGATACACGCTGCCGCTACCAAAGCAGGCAAGCGCCTCGGCCGTGGCGGCAGCGAAGGCCTGCTCAAGGTCATCGGACGTATCGACGCGCCGCATGCCCTTGCCGCCACCGCCCGCGGCGGCCTTGATGAGCACGGGATAACCCAGTGCATCCGCCGTTGCCTGCGCGGCGGCCACGGTCTCGACCAGCCCGTCCGAGCCGGGAACGACGGGTACCTGGTGTTTTTGCATGAGGGCTCGCGCGGCATTTTTGTCGCCCATGGTGGCGATGACCTCCGCCGCGGGGCCAATGAAGCTGAGGCCGTTGGCGGCGACCGCTGCGGCAAACTCGGCGTTCTCAGAAAGAAAGCCAAAGCCAGGGTGGACACTGTCGCAACCCGTGGCCAGAGCCGTGGTGAGTAGCGCGTCTTGGTTGAGGTAGCTGTTTGCCGCGCGTGCCTCGCCGATGCAGACGGCCTGGGTCGCCAGCGTAGTGAAAAGTGCCCCACGATCAGCTGTGGAGAAAACCGCGACGGTCTCGATGTTCATCTCACGGCAGGCGCGCAGGATACGAGCGGCGATTTCTCCCCTGTTGGCGACGAGCACACGTTTGAGCACGTCAATCACCCAATAAGGAAGAGGGGCGCGCCGTATTCTGCCAGGGAGCCGTCCTCAAAGAGGATAGCGCGCACGGTGCCACTGACGGGTGCCGTGATCTCGTTGAACATCTTCATGGCCTCGATGAGACAGAGCGTGTCGCCTTGCTGTACCGCCTGCCCTTCGACCACAAAGGGTGCCTGCTCGGGACTCGACGAGCGATAGACCACGCCTACCAGCGGAGCGACAACGGGTGTGCCCTCCTGCGGAGTGGGCGCACTGGGCGCGGGAGCTGCGGCTGAAGTGGAGGCAGCGGGAGCGGCAGGCGCGATAAGGGTGGGGGTAGCAGGGGCAGACACTGCAACAGGAACCGCAGCAGGAGCCGGCTGACGTTCGAGCACGACCCGCGTTCCGTCCTGTTCCAGCTCGAGCCGCGTGAGCTCGTGCTTATCAAACAGGTCTACCAGCTGTTCGATGTCGGTCATTACTTGAGTGAGTCAATCAGGTCGACGATGCTCTGAACCGTTGTGAGCGACTCAGCCGCGGCGGGCTCGATGGTGAGATCGAACTCCTCCTCAAGCGACATGATGATCTCTACGGCGTCAAGCGAGTCGGCACCCAGATCGTCCTTGATGTTCGCCTCTGGCGTAACTGCATCCGCCCCGACGCTCAAACCATCTTTTAGAACACGTGCGACAACCTCAAACGTTGATTCTGCCATAATGAACTTCTTTCTCTGTCAATATACTTAAAGTTATTATACAAATTTATTTAAGTATCTTGTCACAGAGACCCTTGGATGTCAAGCAGTTGCTGACCCTTTTGCGCGGTTTTGCGCGGTTCCTGCACTTGTTGTTGGGCCCGCGTTTTTTTTGTTCGCTCTGTATGCTCTCTGGCTCAAACAGTACGGCTGTCCCTCTGTATGGGCGCCGCTACGCAAACGACCTACTGCTTGCCAATGACCTTGAGGCGTCCCCCCTTGCTGTTATCACGGCAGTGGATGTCGAGAATCTTCTCATCGGACTCATTAAAGGGGGCAAAGAGCAGCAGCGACTCGACATCCGGCTGGCTTTCAGTTCGCAGGAAGTTGCGGAAGCGCTGTTGCCTGTGCTCGACAAGCGTGTCTGCGCTCATCTGTGAAAGTTGCGCCAGTTCGCGGACGATAAAGTCTGAGACTGCCTGAGCTGCCTGAGAAGGGTCTGAGTGCGCACCGGCGAGAGGCTCGGGGATCACCTCGTCTATTGCGCCCAGATCCAGGGCGTCCCGGGCAGTCAGACGCATCACCTCGGCGGCTTCAGATGCACGCGTCGGGTCTCTCCACAATATAGAAGCAAAGGCCTCCGGTGTACAGACGGAGTATACGGCGTTCTCCAACATGCCTACGGAGTTCGCGAGGGCGAGGGCGAGGGCTCCACCGCTGCCCCCTTCGCCGAGGATCACACTGATCACCGGAACGCGCAAGGCTGCCATGGCTATCAGGCAATCCCCTATCGCGTTTCCTTGGCCGCGCTCCTCAGACTCGACGCCGCAATGGGCGCCCTGTGTATCGACGAAGCAGACCACGGGGCGGTTGAACTTTTCTGCCTGTTTGGCGATACGTATCGCCTTGCGGTAGCCCTCCGGACGCACGCAGCCAAAGTTCGACGCGATCCGCTCGGCGGTTGTCGAGCCCTTCTCTTGGGCAATCACCGAGACAGGAACACCACCGATGCGCCCGATACCGGCGATGATGGCCGGGTCGTCACCAAACTCACGGTCGCCATGCAGCTCGACGAAGTCGGACACGAGAGCCGATACGTAGCTGCGCGCTCGCGGGCGATCCATCTTTCGTGCCAGACTAACCTTGCCCCATGCAGACGACGCGGTATCCTGCACCAGCGTGAGAGGAGGAGCATCATTTTGCGGGGCACTGCCAGTTCTTGCGCGTAAGACGGGCACAGCTGCCGCTACCGACTGTTGGTGGAGCAGCACCAATTGGTGCAGAACCTCGCGCAGCCTTTCGCGCTCGACAAGGGCATCAACCAGGCCATGCGCCAAGGCGAAGGCGGGACTCTGAAAATCGGGGGGGAATTGCGGGCGGAAGGTCGCCTCGATAACGCGGCGCCCTGTGAACCCTATCTGTGCCGGGCCATCCTCGACAAGGATGATGTCCCCTTGCGACGAGAGTGCGGCCATGACACCGCCAGTTGTGGGGTCGGTCATCACAGAGATGTAGGGAGCGCCAGACTGCGAAAAACGCGCGAGCGCGCAGGATATCTTCGCCATCTGGAGCAGTGAGCCCAGCCCCTCCT
>JAITTM010000078.1 GCA_031286975.1 Coriobacteriales bacterium | reverse complement strand
GATGAGGGCTCAGCGCTGGCATCATCGTTGACGGTGACAAAGTCTATGGATAAGAGCTCGTTGTTCAGGCTGAGATCCATGCTCTGCATGGGCATGATCGCCTGGCCGTTGCCAAGCTGCACGTCCGCACCGGAGGCTATGAACTCCTCGTAGAGCACGCCGTCGCTCACGAATATCCAGGTCTCATAGCCCTGCCCGGTCTCCTGTTCGGTCATGACCAGAGCATCGTTGCCCTCATAGGAGTCGATGCGTACAGCTCCGTTGACGTCACTTTGGCGGGTTTTTTCCGCAACATAAAGCGCGCCGGTGCGCAGGTCGTAGTTATCTTGCATGACCGCCGCTGTATCCTTATAGACACCGGCACCAATGGTGCTTAAGAGCAGGGCGCTGGTGATGTAGACGCAAAACAACGCCAACACGACAAACAGGTCTACCGAACGTCGCTTCATCTACCTCTCCCTTTCTTGTCTGCGCTGCCTTGTAAGACGGTCATTGCTTCTGTGCCCTATCTGTGGCACAGCCCTGCGGCTGGAGCCTAGTTCTGCGGCAGAACCAGCACCCTGATCTGGGGAACCAGGTTGCTTGCCATGGGCTCGTAATACACGGCATAACGCTGCCGGTCGATAACCAACGAGTAGTTGTCCTCCAGGTACTTGAGGTCCGGGGGAAACCGCCCCTCCAGCGCATAACATTGTACGGCACTACGCCGCACGGCATCAGCCAAAAAGTCGCTTTGATTCTTCTCGACAGACGAGGCGACGCCGCCGATGCTGAACCACATGGCTACCACGATGATCGCGATGAAGATGAGCATGCGCAGGAGCCTCGACTGAAAAATCGACCGCAGCCTCGTCTCTCCTGTGAGTTTCGCTCTCATGAAACCTCCGTTATCCCAAACCTAGATGCTCGCCAAAACGCCCATAAGGGGGAGCATGACGGATAGCAGGATGATGCCCACGATCACACACATGATGCCCACGAGTGTGGGCTCGATGGCCGAGACCAGGTTCTCCATCTTGCGCTCGGTGGCCACCATGATGTTCTGGCCTATCTGGTTGAGGGCCTCGGCATCGGTGCCGGTCCTGAAGCCCACGGAGAGCAGAGCCATCGATGCCGCCGGAAACAGCTGGCTCTCTTCGATTGCCCGCTGGAGGCTCTCGCCGTTCTCGATCTTCTGGCGAATGGCATGCACCTTTGCCTTGGCGTGCCTGTTCTCGATGAGCGGCTCCACATAGCGGAGCGCCTGGTCTGAGTCAAGACCGCTCTTGAGCATGGTGCTGAGTGCAAGCGCAAAGCGCTGCGTTGACATGCGAAGCGATATGTCGCGGGTGAAAGGCAAGTTCTCATACAGGCTGTTAAAGAACCTCTTGCCCGCGGACGTAGCGCGGAGAATCAGCTTGATGACGATAAGGACGACCACTACGGCACCGATGACGAGCGCAGAGCCGCTCAAGGCATTACCGATTGCCAGAAGCGCGCCGGAGAACCCCGTCATGGTAAAGCCCAGCTGCGCAAAGACCTGCTCAAACACCGGCATGGCCTGCGTGAGCAGGACGATGACCACCACAAACACCATGACCATCATGGTGAGCGGATACACCAGCGATGCGCGTATGGACTGCGCCAGCTCGTCACGCTTCTGGTAATAGTCGCGGAGCCCGACGAAGGTCTCCTCCATGCGCCCGGTCTTCTCGCCGATATGTATGAGAGAAAGCGCGTAATCGGGCAGCCCCTCGATGGCACTCAGCGAATCATAGAGCGAATCCCCGTCGACGGCCGCCTGATAGAGCACCGCCATCAGCTTTTGCTCGGCAGGGTTACTGGCGTTGAGATCGAGTATCTCAAACCCCTCGGACAACGAGAGTCCTGAGTGGTAGACCAGCGCCAGGTTGGAGAACAGCAGACTCAGCTCCGCCGGTGTCAGCTCGTTTCCTTTTCCAGCCATCCCTTCACCTCTTCCTTAGTATTGGAACATCGGTTGGTAGTCTGCGCCCTCACCTATGAGCTGTGAGAGATCCTGCGATTTGGCACCAGCAGCGTCAAACGTCGGGTCCAAAAGCCCGTACTGGTTTGCCGGGAGCTCATAGCCATGCACCTTGCCGCCCTCTGAGTAGACCATGATCCAGGCGTGATAGATCGATCCCGCATAGCCGATGATGAGCTTGCACGGTATACCCTGCGCGCGCAGCATCGACGTGGTAAGCACAGCGTAATCAAAGCAGATGCCCATCTTGGAACTGAGGGTATCGGCGTTGTTGGGCAGATAACCCGAGGCAAGGGTGCTGATCTTGTCGTAGTCGTAGTCAATGGTATCACATACATACTGATAGACCTGGTTGATAGCCTCGCGCTCGCTGGTGGCGCCCTCAGCAAGCTGTGCGCTCAGGTTGACCGCCTGGTCTCCCGCCGAGAAGTTCACGTATTGACTGGGATACAAAAAAGGCAGATCCTCGTTGGCGAGCTGTACATCGAGATCCTGCGCGAGAATCGAGGCGTATCTGTCGCCCGTGGTATTCTCCCACACGCCAACCGAATAGACGCCACTGCCCTCAGAAAGCGGGATAGTCACGTAGCTGTCGCCCGGGTCGATGGTGTATTGGTACTGCTTGCCCACAACGTTGACCAGGACCTTGACGCGCGTATCGCTCATCTTGGAGCGCACGGAGATGTATCCCTGGCTTGTATTGGAGTAGTCCAAGGTGGCCTTCTTGTCGTCGATCACCTCGACACCGGTAGGCTCGGGCACCAAAACCTGTGGTGTGGCGTCGCGTAGGTAGCCGGGATTGTCAGGCTCAGATGGACCATCGGTGATGTTGCTAATGACGCTACAGCCCACAAGCAATGCTGCTACGAGGCAGGACGCGGCAAGGGCCGTGGCCTTGACGATCCTCCCTCGCATCCGGTATACCATAGGACTCCTTTTGGTTGATGAGAGTATTATGCGGCAAAGTCGCCGCATAAACCCTTGTAGCTGGTGACACTTCACAATAAATCTATACGGATTCGGTAGCATATCGATAGCTTGTCAGGAGAGGTACTGCCTGAGCTTTAGGAGCACCTCATTGAAGTTGATGGGCTTGCCCACGTGATCGTTCATACCGGCCGCAAGGCAGCGCTCGATATCCTCGCGAAACACATTGGCGGTCATGGCAACGATGGGTATGCTCCCGGCCTGGGGCAGGTCGAGAGCCCGGATCGCCTTGGTGGCCTCCAGACCGTCCATCAAGGGCATCTGCATGTCCATGAATATCAGGTCGTAGCGGGCAGGATCCGCCTTGAACATATCCACGGCTTCCTGCCCGTTCTCGGCGCAGTCGATGGTCAGCAGCGTGTCCTCCAAAAGCGCCAGGGCGATCTCGCGGTTAACCGCCATATCCTCGGCAAGCAGGATGGTGTACCCCTCATAGGTCAACTCGCCTGCCTCCCCCTCACCCAACTGGGTAACAGCGCCCTGCGTGGCAGCCTCAGTGCCGATGATCTGGTTGATAGTGTCAGCGATGGTTGAGGGAAAGAGCGGCTTTTGCAGGAAGCGATCCACGCCGACTGCCCGGGCATCGTCCTCGATGAGGTTTAACTCGGTGGCGGATATCATGATGACAACCGACGTGCCGGTCTCGCCCTCCTTGATATGGCGCGCGAGCTCAATGCCGTCCATCAAGGGCATCCGCCAGTCAACGAAGTAGACATCGTAGCCTCCCTTCTTCTTGATGAGCTCAAGCGCCTCCGCGCCGCCGGCAGCCGTGTCGCAACGTACGCCTATGCGCTGGGTGAACTCCGAGAAGAACGTGAGGATGTCCTCGGAATCATCAACCGCCAAAAGACGGATGGTGTTCCAGTTGACATCGGGCGACAGGAGGCTGCCAGGGTGATCTTGCCCCTTGCCCATCGTGATGGTGAAGCTGAAGGTCGCGCCCACACCCTGCTTGGAATCGACGCGGATCGCGCCGCCCATCATCTCGACGATGCGCTTCGAGATGGCAAGACCCAGGCCGGTGCCGCCGTATTTGCGCGTTGTGAGGTTATCCGCCTGCTCGAACTCCAAGAAGATGCGCCCCTGCTGCTCCTCGGTGATGCCGATGCCGGTGTCGTGCACCTGAACCTCGATGACCACCTGCTTGCCGTTATCGTCAACCAGGCGGGTATCGACGGTTATGGTGCCACCCTCGGGTGTGAACTTGTTGGCATTGGAGAGAAGGTTGGTGATGACCTGCGCCAAACGTTGCTCGTCACCGATGATGGTGTTGGGAATGGTGCTGTCCAGGCTGACTGAGAATAGCTGGTGCTTCTCCTCGATGCGGAAATTGATGACGTTGACAACGCGTTGCAGCATCTTCTCGAAGTTGAACTCGCCCATCGAGAGCTCGAACTTGTTGGCCTCGATCTTCGAGATGTCCAAGATGTCGTTGATGACACCCAGCAGATGGGTTGAGGCACCGTCGATCTTCTCAAAGCAGTAGTCCTTCTTCTCGATGTCAGAAGCTGCTTTGCCAATGGAGGTCATACCGATGATGGCGTTCATGGGTGTGCGCATCTCGTGGCTCATGTTGGAGAGGAAGGAGGTCTTGGCAAAGCTCGCCTGCTCCGCCTTCTCGCGCGCGTTCTGTATCTCGGTGACATCGGTGGTGACCACGTGATACCCGATCTTCTCCCCTTGTTTGTTGAGAAAATCGCTTGCCACACCCTTGTAATAGCGCCCGTTTGACTGGTTGTAGTAGACCTCGGAGTCGCGCCCCTCCCACAAGGCAGAGATGGGGTCATACAAGGAGCCAAAGGGGTACAGGCTGTGCGTCTTGTAGGAGAGACCAACCGCCTCTTTGAGGGTGAGGTTGGAAACCTTGAGCGCGGCGGAGTTCATGTAGATGATGTTGAGATCGGTATCGGTGATGGCCAGGGGCGCTTGGACACTGGCAACGATGCTGTCCGCCATATCGTCAAAGGAGTCCGCCAGGATGCCAAACTCATCTTTTTTGTGTGAGTTGAAGCGGAACTGGCGCTCGCCGGCCTTGAAATGCGAGACACCGACGATAAGCTCCGTAATGTTTGAGGCTATCGAGCTGGCCAGCCAGATGGCAACCAGGATAACCAGGAGGATAAGGATGGCTGTCGCGGTGACGAGTTTGACCGAGGTGTCCAGCAGATTCTCGTTGGTAAGAGCGTTGAGCCCCTCGCGTGTCTCGACCACGGGGCGCTGAAAATCGTCAAGCCCGGCACCGATGGTCACCATGGCAAAGCCGCGCCGTGAGTAGTCGTTGGCCTCGCTGGGAGCATACTGCCCCGTATAATAGGGGATAGCCGCCGCCGTGGTGAGCTTGTACAAGCCGCTCCAGAGGATGAAAAACGAGCCGGAGCCACCCTCTTTGGTGAGGTTGAGCCAGCCGGTGCACTGCGGAGCGTTGTTGAGGTAGCGCCCGTCCAGACCCACCAGGCCGGCGGCGGTGAGCTCTGGGGCAGGCTTCTTGCTGCGACTCTGGCTGTCATAAAGCGGCACGTCCTTGATGAGTTGCAGGTTGGGCGTGGGGTTGGTCAGCGCAGGCCACGATGCCTTGAGGTCAGCGAGGTTCTCGCCATCCACGCGGGAGAGCAGCTCCTGATAGAGGGACGCCTCAAGCCAGGGAATCTGCTCGCCACCGGTCTCGGGGTCATAGCCCACGATGGAGTGGTGGCGCGGATGGCAGATGTTGCGACACGCGTAGTCCCAGATAAAGGCATAGTTGCCCTCAAAGGCATCGGGCAGCTCGGTATAACGATCGTACATGGGGGTGATGTGGTCGGTGAACTCCATGATGTGGTCGTGGTTGAGCGCAATGCTCACGTAGCCGATGATGGTGCCGGTGGTGCTGCCGTCGTCGGTGACAGGGGTCACCCAGCGCACGATGCCCTCGAAGCGCACACCGTTGGGGTTCTCCTCACCGGCATAGGCCTCATGCTCCGGGTCGAATTCGAGGGCTGCGATCTTTGCCTTGAGTGCTTCGACGCGTCCGATAAGTTCGGGTGAGGTCAGGTTGATGTCCGCCTCGTCGATAAGGGAGAGGGCACCATCGGCGACGGAGCGCATCTTGAGCTCGTTGGAGTCTCCGGAGGTCACCAGTGCAGGAACCCCGTCTTTGACGGAGCTGAGGGCGACCGTCAAGAGGGCAACCTCATTGGTCTGATCCAGTGTGCCTAAGGCCGTGATCTCGGCGGTAATCGCGGCAATGACCATCTGCTTGGGTGTGTACATGCCCACAAAGTGAGAGGGAACATAAGAGCCGATAACGTCTGACACATATATCTCGCCCGGTTTGAGGTTCTTGATCTGCTCGCCGTAGGACTCTGCCCCCACATAGGTGTTGCGACGGTCGCTGATGTCTTTGAGCGCAGGGTCAAGGGGGTAGGTGACCTTGGGCGAATCCGACGCGACAACCTTGATCTGCTCCACCAGATCCGTGCCGATGAAGGTTATCTCGTCATAGAGCGGTATCTGCGTGAAGGTGAAGGGGTCGGCAGGGCGATAGTTGAAGCCGGTACCGTTGACCACGTCCTCGTTCTCGGTGTTGGTTGAGACATCGGCTGGCTCGTCCTGGGCAGGAGGATCGATGCGTTTCCAGGACATACCATCCTCGGCAAGATTCCAGGTACCGCGCTCTATAACGTCGCCCTTCTCGTTCTCGATGTAGCGCCGATAGCTCTCTTCGCTAGGGGTAAGGCTGGCAAGGTATCTGATGTCGCTGTCACGGCCGTAAAGAAAGACGGCGACCTCGTGGGCGGTGTCCGTTGTCAAGCGCTCGATTTGCTCCACAGCACTCTCGCTGAGAGCGGTGGCGGTATCCTCGACCGCCAGGTCGCTGAGGGCTTTGCCCAAAGCATCGATCTGCACCCAGGCAAGGGCTGCCAGGATGACGAGTGGGATAACCTTGATGACGATGAATACCGTAACCAACCGTGCCCGCAACTTCATACCGATTTTTGTGGCAATGCGGTCAACAATGTTGTAAAGCGTTCTTCCAACCTTGGTCATATCAACTCTCGTTTCTCAGGGTCTCAATGGTTGCCGTTATCAGCTCGTCGAAAAGCGAATCCCCCTGCTCAAGCTGCTGGAGGTGTTCGCGCTGGTTGTTAAGATCCAGGCCCATGTGTTTGAGCACCTCCTCCTCGGTCCATCCGGTTGCCTGCAGGTAGTTGAACGCGATGATGGTCTGCTCGTAGTTGATCTTGCCCGCCTCGTACTGCTTGAAGATATAGGCATAACGCGTTGGCCGGGGCGGCACATCATACATATAGCGCAGCGCTGTCTCGATCTTATCCTGCGTGGCAAGCACCGCGTTGACGGTGATGCCAAGCTGCTCGCGCAGGATGCTCTGGGCGTTGTAGGGGCTGCTGTCGCTGAAGGCAAACACAAAGCCCGTATCCGTTTTGAGCAGAGGCACCACGAGCAACTCCTCGAGCTGTTCGCGCTTGAAGTGCCTGCCCAGATCAGGCTGGATGAAGTTTTGTGGGTCGGATATCTCAAGGTACTGCACGTGCTTGATATGCGCGAGCGCGGACAGGAGCTGCTCCTCGGTGATGGAACCGTTCTTGAGCAGGTAGTTGCCGATGGTCTGCCTGCTGTTTTGCGTCTCGCGCAGCGCCAGGCCCAGCTCCTCACTCGTCACCGAGCCCTTCTCAAGCAGCACGTCGCCCAAGTTACGGTGAAAGCGTTGCAGCACGCGCTCGGTGATGAGCTCGTGCTCGCTGCGCCCCCAGTCGGCGGCCTTGCAATACCCCTTGGCCTGAGTCTTGCGGGTGTTCTGCCACAGCATCTGAAAACCATAACCCCAGGCACGCAGGGTGGCAATGAGGTTTATGACGCTGCCCCAGATGGCACGAATCGAGAAGATCGGAGGGAGAAAACAGGCGATAAAGGCGGATTTATAGCCGTAGATGTTCGCCAGAGCCACGGCGCGATGCAGCTGCTTCTCGAACACCAGCACCGCGACCACAAAGCAGAGCAACCACGAGAGCGACCCGAGGGGAAAGACCGGCGGCAGGGGCAGAAGCATGCCCAGCACAAAAGTGAGCAGGATCACATAGCCCAGGAAGATGAGCACGTTGTTCCACTTGGCCTTTTGGTCGCGATAAAGCGAGTAGCGCTGTCCAAAGGTGCTCTGCTCCAGCGTGAAGATGTCGCGGAAGGCGAAGCTCTGCATGGTGGTGCCAAAGATCGACCGCGTACGCTGCCGGATAGCGATGCCCACCTGTGAGGGAAAACGCGTGCGCGTGGCGATGAACTCGCTGACGAGCTTGCCTTCGGAGCGCAACCGCTGCACGCGCTCAAGCACATAATAGACGTAGATACGCTGCTTGAGCAGCGAGAGCGAGAGTTGGTAGCCACTGGACATATCATCACGTGCGAACAGGTCGTGGTTGTCCAACGCGCCGAATATGCTGCGAGACAGGACAAACCCCGCTCCCACCGAGGGCACAAAGGCCCCTGTGTAATAGCGGTTGATCATGGTGGAGTAGCACTTCTCCGCGAATTCATCTGCATAGGTGCCCACGGTAAGGTTCTTGAAGTAATTGCCAGGCCGGGGCATCTCCTGCAAGGGAAAGACCGGGAACTGCAGGGCGGGATGCTGATCAAGGAGGTAGTTGGTCACCTTAAGCTCATAGGGATGCACGATGTCTTCTGAGTCGTGGATGATGAGACCTCCAAAGGCAGCGCATTGGATCTCCTCATACGAGCGCATGTGCTTGATGAGGGAATTGAGGTTGTCAGCCTTGGATGTAGGGCCCTGCTCGGCGTTAAGCACCACATGCACGTTGATATGCCTGGTTGCCAACTCGCGGGCGGCTTTGACACTCTTGGTATCATTGGAATAGACTCCCAAAAAGATATGGTACATCGATTGGGGATAGTGGATGGTCTGCACCATGTCGTCCACCGCCTCGAAGAGCACGTCGCCCTCGTTCCATACCGGTATGGCGATGGCCAGCGATTTGGGCAGCGCGGCATCAAGCTGCCTGAGGTCGAGCTGCGAAGGATCGCGCCGTTTGAGTCGCTTGACCAGCGTGACAAGATCCCATATCAGGTCATCAAAGTTCCCGATAATGAAGAGCAGCACCAGCACAAGTCCGAGAATGTACAGGAATGAATCCAAAGACAGGTCGCCTCCCCTCGTATAAGGAAGGATAGCACAGACTGTCTGAGCGCACGGCACGTTAACAAGAACCCTACAAAATCCCTAGAAAAAGGCACTTGTCATTGGGGTTTAGCTGTGACAAACAAGATCGAACCGTTTGAAGAAGCGCTTGAGGAAACCACTCGCGGTGACCACGAGAGGCGATATTAGTAAACTGTATTTTCAGTATTTCTTAAAGTCTATTTGCATATTTCCCAGATTGTTGCTATTCTGCCTGATATCTTGAGTTTTGCAATACGATTGTCAGACTGCTCGACAGAAAGAATCAGAAAATGGTACTTACTGAACAGGGTTACAAAGCCAGATTGATGGATGGGCTCATTGATGAGCTACTTGAAGCGTTTGGTGCAATCTCGATAGAGGGACCAAAATTCTGTGGCAAGACATGGATCGCCCTTAATCATGCTCAAAGCGTTTTTTATGCAATGGATCCAGAGGGAAACTTTGCAAACCGTCAACTTGCACAATTGAACCCCAGTAAGGTCATTCAGGGCGAATCCCCTCGCCTTATAGACGAGTGGCAAGTCGCTCCGGGACTTTGGGATGCTGTTCGCTTTTCTATTGACAGGCAGCCCCACAAAGGACGCTTCCTACTGACAGGGTCAACGGCTCCTGTAGCAGAAAAACCATTGCATAGCGGAACCGGGCGAATAGCCCGTATTTATCTGAGACCTCTCACACTCTTTGAGAGTGGTGAATCAAGCGGAGCGATTCAGCTGCACACTCTGTTTGATGAGCAGGCTTTGGAGCCAACTGCCAGTTCGTCTGACTTGGAGGCGCTGGCGAATCTGTGCGTTAAAGGCGGTTGGCCGGAGAATCAGGATACCCCCGATAATAGGGCTGCCAGAATGCCGACGCACTATCTTGAAGCAATCTATACAAGCGATATCTCGAGCCCCGATGGTATTGCGCGTGACCCAAAAAAGGTAGCTGCCTTGCTACGCGCTCTTGCAAGAAACAACGCCACTATGGTGAGCAATACCTCGCTCAAACAGGATGTGTCGCAAAGAGAAGGAATGCTGTCAGCCCCCACCCTCGCATCATATCTTGAATCACTGAAGAGGATCTTCATTCTCGAGGAGCTCCCTGGATGGGCACCCGACATACGATCCAAAAGGCGGTCGCGTACGAGCCCCAAGCGATATCTCGTTGATCCCTCCCTTACAGTGGCGGCTCTTGGAGCCTCAGCAGAGAGACTTCTGGTTGATATGCCCACCTTTGGGCAGGTTTTTGAGGGACTCTGTGTTCGAGATCTCTTGGTCTATTGCTCACTATTCGATGCTACCCTCCATCACTACCATGATGAAAGCGGGCTTGAGGTTGACGCGATAATCGAGCGCAGAAATGGCGATTTTGGTGCAGTTGAGATTAAGTTGAACGCAGGGCATGAGAACCTAGCAGCGGCATCGCTCACAAAGTTCCAAGCCAAGATGCGCTCAGCAGGAGCGCGAACCCCCTCCTTCTTGCTCATCATCACAGGCGGAGGTTTGGCCTATCAGCGCGACGACGGAGTATTCGTTGTTCCGATTACCTGCCTGAGAAACTGACTGGTTGCCAGGTAACGGCTCCTACGCGATGCCGCGGGCAGCTTTGAGCAGGATGTCGCGTTGCTCGTGGAGGGATGGTTCAAGGCCGACGGGGTAGCTGTGAGGGTTGAGAAAGCGCTTGTTCGAGGCATGCAGCTGCGCGATGTTCGCCTGGGTGTTGCTACGAGCGGCGAGCGCCCCGACTTTCTCCCAGACTACAGTGCCGCCTCGGGCGAGGGGTTTGAGCAGGGTTGTGTGAGTCGCGTCGTTGAGCTCCTTGCGGCGGAACTCGTCAAAGGGGTCGATGATGAGGTTGGTGCTGGGCGGGTGCTGGATGTCG
>JAITTM010000070.1 GCA_031286975.1 Coriobacteriales bacterium | reverse complement strand
ATAAGAGCCGTAGTAAGTTCAGCAAGCCCGGAGCCGCCCGCACCCAGCAAGATGCCGTTGTAGGTGCCGTTGTAGCCGATGCGATGGTCGGTCACGCGGTCTTGCGGGCCGTTGTAGGTGCGTATCTTCTCGCTGCGGTCGCCGGTGCCGATCTGGCTGCGCCGCTGCGACCCCAGCTCCTCCTGCTGCTCAGCGAGCATCTTGTCGTAGAGCCGGGCACGCAGCACCTGCAGAGCCGCCTCCTTGTTTTGGAGTTGCGACTTCTGATCCTGCGACTGCACCACCAGCCCGCTGGGCAGATGGGTGATGCGAACCGCGGAGTCGGTGGTGTTGACGCATTGACCACCGGGACCGCCCGCGCGATAGACGTCAATGCGCAGATCGTTGGGATTGATGGCGACCTCCACATCGTCAACCTCGGGCAGAACCGCAACGGTGGCAGTCGAGGTGTGGATACGCCCTTGCGATTCCGTCTTGGGCACGCGCTGCACACGATGCACACCGCTCTCGAACTTCATAACGCTGTAGACCTTGTCACCCGTAACCTTGAACTGAACCTCCTTGAAGCCGCCAGCCTCTGATTGCGAGGAGTCGAGGGCATCGACCTTCCAGCCCTTCTCGTCAGCAAAGCGGGTATACATCTTGAAGAGGTCACCGGCAAACAGGGCGGCTTCGTCGCCGCCGGCACCGGCGCGTATCTCGACGATGATGTCCTTCTCATCATTGGGGTCGCCCGGAACCAGCATGACCTTGATGTTCTCCTCCAGATCATCGATCTGTGCTTGCAGCTGGGCAATCTCCTGCTGTGCGAAATCCTTCATCTCGGGGTCGCTCTCGCTGCGCAGGAGCTCCTTGGCCTGGGCGAGCTCGTCGGTCGCCGTCACGTAGGCGCGCGCCTGCCGGGCAAGATCGCCCTGGCTCGAGTGCTCCTTGGCAAGACGGGTGTATTCCTTCTGGTTGGACAAGATGTCCGGATCGCCGAGCTTGCGCTCAAGCTCGGCAAAGACATCGATTATCTGTTGCAGTTTATCGCGCATGGTATCTGGATTCCCTCGGTTCTGTGGCGAGTACAGCCGTAAGATGATAGCACAAACAGCGGGTGCTGGCTGGCTGCGTTGCCCCGCATGGCTCGCATGACCAGGAGAGTCGGGGCCTCGGGCGCAGCACGAGCCATAGTGCAACACGGACCAGGCACGGCACAGACGCGGACTATAGTCTGATAATCATGAATCCGAGATTCAGCTGCCCAAAAGCCACAAAGGAGACCGTCATATACAGCTCAAGCAACGTCAGCAAAACGCAAACCACAAGCGTCGCCGGGCGCTCATGTCTGCCCAACAGTTTAGACAGCCCATAAAAAGCCACGATTCCGATACTGCCACCAAGCGTGTTCATCAGCAGGTCGGTTATATCGCTGCGCCCGATTGCCAGGGCAAACTGGAGCACCTCAAGCGCAAGACTTACGAGCAGGGTTACCCCGACCAGCTGTATGCACTTCAGCTTTGGTCTGTATGCCGCAAGATAAAAACCAAGCGGCATGAAGACCGCTATGTTGAACTGCATCTCCCACGTCGTGTTGTGGTTAAACGGCAGCAGGTTGATCACCCGCTCTGCGCCGTTGCCGATAAAGGGCACCCCACATTTCCAGAGTATCGCCCAGACGAGAAAGAGCACACAGGCGATACCCATACCGAGGATCAAGCGATTGCTGCTGGTATCCTTTGTATTGTCGCTCATGAGCCGGATGACGCGGCTGATGCAGTGGCGGCGCTGCTGGCAAAGAGCAGCATCATGGCGATCATGGCGGTTTGTTGTGCGATGATAAGATTGGTGATACTGGTTGAAAACGTTGCCCTCAATACCTCGTCTTTCGCGCTCTTGGCATAATCGCCCGCTACGATTGATGTCACGTACAAAAGCAGTTCCGCCGTATCGATAGACAGCATACCGAATCCTTTTTCGGCTCTCAGGATGGTTTGCGCCGCGTCGATGTCGCTCACAACTGTGTGAATCTCCACCGGCAACAGAGCGAGAACTCCCAGCACTGGCAGCGTATAGGTTTTATCCAGCTTGATTCTTCGCGCCCGCAGAGCGTCCCGCAGCGCAAGAACGCGCTCGATAACGCCTGCGTCCGAATTGCCGAGAACCAACACCTGAGCCAGCGTCTGGATGCTGTTATTGTCCCAGAACTCGCCTTTCAACCGACTATAGATATGCTCGATATGCTCCGCTCCTGTCGCGACATCCAGATCTGTGAGCCCCAGCATGGCCGCGAAGATATAGTCATCCTCCCCGGTTAAGAAGAGGTGACGCGCTTTGATCGCATCGTAGAAGTCCCGTGTGCGGGTTACAACGACCTCATGCTTCGAAACACTGGATTGCGCGGCAATCTGATAGGCGGCAACCACCAAAAAATCGGTGGCGTGGAATCCGGCACCTTTCAACAAGTCGTATACCTTGAGCGTTTCGTCCAGCCTCTCCTGCGGATTGGGCGACAACGAAAGCAACGTTGCCACGCATAACGCCATAGTGCCCTGAAATTGCGAGAACACCCCTGTGTTCTGCTTGATTAGATCGTAACACTGCCTGATCGCCTCACAATCAATCGGCCTGCCCTCCTGCGCGTACAGAAGTGCAGCAAGACGCTTTACCGAGTCGAACTGCCAAAAGAAATCCCTTTTGACCCTTTGCGTGTTCTCCGCAAAGAGCTCCAGCTTATCGTGTCCTGCGTTCATGTGAGCGACACCTCCTGTTTATCGGGCTTATGCACTCGAATTATACTTGATTATCCCTGCCGACTGACAGGCGAGATGAAGAGGGCTGTTTGGTGGGAACCTGGCAGGAACTGATAGAGACCTGGTAGGGACGATTGACTGACAATGCTCCTGTGGGTATTGTGGAGGGGCGCGAACGTTTACCTCGTGCGCAATAGCGTGGTGGCGAGAGCAATCGATAACCTTAAGGCGGCAGGGGGAGGCAGTCATGAAAGATGCCAACAAGACGATCGGCAATCTGATCGACAGGCAAAAGATAGTCTTTATCGGTTCGGTGGACAGCGACGGTTTTCCTCACACAAAGGCCATGTTTTCTCCGCGCAGGCGTGAGGGGCTCAAGGTATTTTATTTCTCAACCAATACGTCCTCGCTACGTGTGGCTCACTATCGGCAAAACCCCAAAGCCTGTATGTATGTTTGTGATAAACGCTTCTTTAAGGGAGCAATGCTCAAAGGCACGATGGAGGTTTTGGAGGATGCCGTCAGCAAGCAAAGCATCTGGAGGGTCACCGATGTGCAGTACTACCACAAAGGAGTGACTGACCCCGACTACTGCGTCTTGCGTTTCACCGCAACAAGCGGCCGCTATTACAGCAACTTTAACTCGGAGGATTTTGCAGTAGCGCCCTGCATCAGCATGTAAGCGATGATATGTGATGTGTTTAAGCAGCTAGGCAACGCAAAATATCACATGGTAACTTCAACACTCACTGAACTAGGTGTTACCGATGATGCCTATGCAGATGAGTTAGAGAAATTCTACGCATCCAAGGTCTTTGCGATTCTCAGCAATCAAGAGACAGCCCTGTGGCACCTTAGCCCTGCTACCCTAGCGCAGATGTATAATGATGAGATAGAGACTGGAAACTTTGATATCCCAGAGGAGCAATCATGAGCCCAGAAAATAAGTTCCTCGCCTTTGCAATTGAATATTATCGCCATAAAAAAGGCTTGAGCGGCTATGAGGTCTCAGAGCTGTTTAGAAAGTACGATTTGTCTAAATTGGTGATCGGCAACTACTTTCTCTATCACATAGAGTCTCCAGATCACATGGTCTTTGACATTGACCACTATATTGAAACCGGCTTTGTTTATGATCCGGCTTTCTCGAGATTGACCCATTGAGGTGAGGTTGCAGTATGGGCAGGATATCGCTCCGCATGAGCTCTGCGAGATGAGTTACTGAAAACAAGTGAGACAAGAGAAACGTCCCCTTGTCTCACTTGTCTCACCTCTGTGACCATGTGCTACCCCTGCTCCGTAATCGTCACTTTGACCGTATCACCCGGCTGTTTGCCGATTTTGGCGCGAATGTCGCGGCGTATGCCGATTATGTAGCACACCGAGCCATCCGCATTCTTGGCACCCATGTTGACGATGCTTCCATCATAGGGCTCGCCGTCAAAGGTGGCGTGAACCTTGACGCGCCCCTTGCCAAACGTGGCGCGTATGTCAAAAGGAAACGGCACATACGCCCCGCCCGGAGCGTCGGACACGCGGATAACCGCGTCGTATTCGTAGGTTCTTGCATTCATACATGACCTCCACCGTCAGCTCCTGCATTCGCTTAATGCTGCCACACCGAGCATAGCAAAAGCAAGGGCGATAAGCCGCGGAGAAGGCCGGGGTTAAAGCTCCTTGAGCTCCGCCCTTATCCGCAGGTTCCGCTAGCCCAGCAGATAGCCGAGCAGGATGGCACACAGGAGGGCAGGGAGCATATTGCCCACGCGGAGTTTCTTGATGCCGAGGATGTCGATGCCCAGCGCGATGAGCATGGCACCGCCCACGGCGCTGATGGACGCGAGGATGGCGGGGGTAAAGAAGCCGCCCGCAACCGAGGACAGCAGCGCGATGCCACCCTGGATGACCAGTACGGCAAGCGCGGAGAAGCCCACGCCGATGCCAAGAGCCGTTGAGAGCGCGATGGCTGAGATGCCGTCGAGCATGGATTTGAGATAGAGGGTCGAGGGGTCGCCCAAACCCGCCTGGATGGAGCCCATCACCGTCATGGCACCCACGCAGAAGAAGATGGACGCGGTCATGAAGCCGTTGGCAAAGGTGGAGGGGGCGGCTGTCTGCTGCGCAGGCGAGGACTCCCCGCCGCCTTGCTCTGCGGGGATGGTGGGGGTGGTGGGGGTCTGGGGTTTGCCCGTGGAGCCGTGATGCGCCACGCGGGGCTTCTGCTTGGCTGTTCTGCGCAGCAACATTTGGAGCCGCCCGCCAAGGCTCTCCAGGCGCTGCTCGATGCGGAGAAGCTCGCCTATCAGAGCTCCAGCTATCAGCGAGGCCACCAACACCAGAGCAGCGAGTGAGCCCACCTTGCTTGCGGCGAGCTCATTGAAGCCGTTGACGGCCATGATGGCACCAAAGGCGATGGTTGCCGAGCCGATGGCAAAAAAGGCTATCTGCCTGAAGCGCTCGGGGATGTGCCTGCCAAGGGTCGTGCCGATGGCCGTGCCGAGGATGACGGTGACGATGTTGAGAAGAACCCCGCTCAAGCCGTACAACTCAACTCTGTGGGGCGGTAAACCGCGCCGAGGTCTTTGGCGGTTTGCAGGCCTTTTGCGGAGAAACCAAGGTCACCTTGCATCAGTCGGCGCCTATTCAGGGTCGAACTGGCTTGCGTCAACACCGCAAACGGGGCAGATAAAGCTGTCGGAGATATCCTCCCACGCGGTTCCGGGAGCGATGTCGAGGCTGGCATCCCCCACCTCCGGATCATAGGTATAGCCGCAAACCGAGCAGACATACTTCATGGTTTACCTCTTTCTGGTTTTTCGCGGGTACTCTGCACGTACGCTTGCACATACACAGGATACTACTCCGAATCGATCTGCGTGTCATGCAGATTGCGATACGAATCCGCAAAGAGGCTGTCTATCTCCTGCTTATCGGGTCGGGGCGTGATAAGGCTCACCAAAGGCACGATCACCAGCCCGCCGACCATCGCCAGAGCTCCGGCGTTGATGGGCGAGTTGATGAAACCGAACGCCATGTTCGAGCAGACCAGCACCAGCGCGAAGATGAAGCAGGCCCAGACGCTTGCGGTGGTGGTGCGCTTCCAATAGAGCCCATAGAGGAAGGGCGCCAGAAAGGAGCCCGCCAAAGCGCCCCAGCTGATGGACATAAGCTGCGCGATGAAAGTCACTGACGAGCTGTATTGGATAAGCGCGATCGCCGCGGAGATGATCACGAACACCACGATGAGCAGCCGGATCGAGACAAGCTGGGTCTTCTCCGTCATCTTCTTCACAAAATTCCCTTTGATAAAGTCGAGCGTGAGTGTGGAGCTTGAGGTGAGTACCAGCGAGCTTAAGGTGGACATCGAGGCGCTGAGCACCAGCACGATGGTAAGGCCGATGAGAAGATCGGGTATGTTTGAGAGCAAGGTGGGCACCACAGCATCGAACACAGGGGTGCCCGCGGCGGTGAGTGGCACGTCGTTGGCGACCAGGCGTCCAAAACCACCCAAAAAGTAACTCCCGCCCGCCACGATGAGCGCAAAAGCGGTCGAGATGATGGCACCCCTCTTGATGTTGGCAGTGCTCTTTATGGCATAGAATTTCTGCACCATCTGTGGCAGACCCCAGGTGCCCAGCGACGTGAGCACAATGACGCCCGCAAGGTTGATGAGATCGGGGCCAAACAGGGAGGTAAAGGCACCCTGCATGCCCTCGGTGCCCGCGGTGTCGTTGGGTATTTGCGAGAGGGTGATGACCGCCTCGGTAAAACCGCCGTGCCCAAGCAGGACGGCGGCAATGACCGCGATGATGCCCCCGAGCATGATGCAGCCCTGCACAAAGTCGTTGACGGCCGTTGCCATGTAGCCGCCCAGCACCACATAGATGCAGGTGAGCAGCGCCATGACGATGATCGCCCACTCAAAGGGGATGCCAAACGCCATGTCGAACAGCCGCGAGAGCCCGTTGTAGACACTGGCCGTATAGGGGATAAGGAAGACGAATATGATAGCTGCGGCGGCGATGCGTAAGGCCTTGCTCCCAAAGCGCGCACCAAAGAACTCCGGCATGGTCTGCGAGCCCAGATGGTGCGTCATGGCACGGGTGCGAGCACCCAGCACATACCAAGCGAGCAGGCTGCCGATAAAGGCGTTGCCCAGACCGATCCAGAGGGCGGCCATGCCGTACTTCCAGCCAAACTGACCGGCATAGCCGATGAATACGACCGCGGAGAAGTACGAGGTGCCATAGGCGAAGGCCGTGAGCCAAGGCCCGACCTTGCGTCCACCGAGCACGAAGCCGTCAACATTGGTGGCGCTTTTGCGGGTCATGAAGCCGATGGCAATGGTGACCACGAAGAAGAACACCATCATGAGGATCTTGAGGAACATAGTGATTCCTTTTGACACCCGTCTGCGGTACCGCGCGATGGAGGCGCGCGGTCGAAGTACGCCGGATGCGTAGTGGGAGGTATTGTAACAGGTTTTTAGCTGAGCTGCTCAACCACGAGATCGCCCATGCGGGCAGTGCCGACGATCTTATCCGCAGCCGTAGCACTGTTGGCGATGTCGTTGGTGCGCCAGCCCGCGTCGAGTACAGCATTGACGGCTTGCGCCAGGGCATCGGCCGCCGCGTGCTGGTCAAAGCTGTAGCGCAACATGAGCTCGACGCTGAGTATCTGCGCCAGGGGGTTGGCGATGCCGCGTCCCGCGATGTCAGGCGCGCTGCCGTGACTGGGCTCATAGAGCGCGGTGCCCTCTCCCAGACTGGCGCTGGCGAGCATACCCAGTGAGCCGGTGAGCATGGAGGCCTCGTCGCTGAGGATGTCGCCGAACATATTCTCGGTCACCAGTACGTCGAACTGGGAGGGCGTCCTGATGAGCTGCATGGCGCAGTTGTCAACCAGGATGTCGAGGAGCTCGACATCGGGGTACTCAGCGGCCACGCGGTGCGTGACCTCGCGCCAAAGGCGTGAACTCTCGAGCACGTTGGCCTTGTCAACGGAGTGCACGCGCCCACGCCGCTTGCGGGCGATATCAAAGGCCTGGCGCACAATGCGCTCAATCTCGTATTCCGCGTACTCAAGGGTGTCAAAAGCTCTTTGGCCCACAGCGCCGCCCACGCCTGCGCCTGCTTGGTCAAAAAGACGGTCGCGTCTACCAAAGTAAAGACCACCCGTGAGCTCGCGTACGATGAGCATATCCACGCCGTCGATGTACTCCGGCTTGAGGCTCGAAGCGTCCTTGAGTGCGTCGAAGAGCACG
>JAITTM010000230.1 GCA_031286975.1 Coriobacteriales bacterium | reverse complement strand
TAAGCGAGCAGTCGGCGTTGCAGATGGCGCAAGGAGCCTGTCGGGCGCTCGAAGTCGATGTTGCGGTGAGCGTCACCGGGATTGCCGGCCCTGATGGTGGTACTGCACAAAAACCCGTGGGCACCGTTTGGTTGGCAATCGCCCAATCAGGCAAGGCGCGTGCGCAGTTGCACCATTTTGCTGGTGGTCGCGAGCAGATCAGGCAGGCGAGTGTGCATGCGGCCTTAACGCTGCTTTTAGAAACTCTTTAGAAACTCTTTTGATTCCGTTCAGATCTGAGCAAGGTTTCGCTCAGACCCGAGGGGGCAAAACCACTTTGTGGGCTCAAGAGACGGAAATAGTCAAAAAAGCACGAAATTTCAAGGCTAGGATACTTGACATCGAACACTTGTTTGTATAATCTTTTTAGTATCCACTTCAGACAACCCGACAATGAATGGAGAACTTCTGATGGATCAAGAAAAACTGAAGACACTCGAGCTCACAACCGATCAGATAGAGAAGAAATTCGGTAAGGGCTCCATCATGAAATACGGTGATGGGGGTCCCGGCTTTGAGATCGGAGTCATCCCCACAGGCGCATTGGCGCTCGATGCGGCGCTGGGTATCGGTGGTGTTCCCCGTGGTCGTATCGTCGAGATATACGGGCCAGAGTCGAGCGGCAAGACAACCTTGGCCCTGCAAATACTTGCCGAGGCACAGGCTGCTGGCGGCATCGTCGCCTTTATCGACGCTGAGCATGCCCTTGACCCCGGGTACGCGGCAAAGCTGGGTGTCGATATCGACGAGGTGCTCATCTCGCAGCCTGATACCGGTGAGCAGGCTCTTGAGATATGCGACATGCTGGTGCACTCGAATGCCATTGACGCTATCGTCATCGACTCGGTGGCGGCTCTGGTGCCCCGCGCAGAGATCGAGGGCGAGATCGGCGACAGCAGCATCGGTCTACAGGCACGTCTCATGAGTCAGGCCCTGCGCAAGCTCGCCGGTTCACTTTCCCGCTCCAATACCACCTGCATCTTCATCAACCAATTGCGCGAGAAGATAGGCGTCATGTTCGGCAGCCCTGAGACCACAACCGGTGGGCGGGCGCTCAAGTTCTTCTCGTCGATCCGTATCGATATCCGCAAGATCGATACCATCAAGAAAGGCACCGACCCCGTGGGCAACCGTGTGCGTGCCAAGGTCGTCAAGAACAAGGTCGCACCACCCTTCCGGCAGGCAGAATTCGATCTCATGTACGGCGAGGGGATATCTAAAGAGGGATGCATCATCGACCTGGCTGTCGAAGAGGGCATCTGCAAGAAATCGGGAGCATGGTACACCTATGGTGACGAGCGCCTTGGTCAGGGCAGGGAGGCTGCCAAGGAGCTGCTGCGCGAGAATCCCGATCTGCGCGACGAGATCGAGGGCAAGCTTCGCGTGGCACTCGGTCTCACAAAGACGCCGCCGCCGTCTGCGGTTTCAGAAAAGGCAGCTTTGACGGCAAAGACCGATGGCTGAAAGCGGAGGGCAGGGGCTCGGCAACGAGCCCCGCTCCTTTGACGAGGAGCTTCACGCCGCGTTTCTCAGAATGGATCGCCTGCTCGCCACCAGAGACCGGTCGGAGCTGGAATTGCGGCAACGCCTGGAACGCGCGGGTTTCTCCGCAGAGGTCGTGAGCACAGTGGTCGCGTTCGCGCTTGATGCGGGTTACATCAGCGATGAGCGCTTTGCTCATGCATTCGTCAATGGCAAAGCCCGCTTAGGTTGGGGTCGCGGGCGCATCGAGTGGGAACTCAGGCGTTTTGGCATCGATATTTTGACCCTGGAGGGCTACCCGGCAGCATTTTATGAGGACGAGGACGACTTGCAACGTGCCGTTGGGGTGCTCATTCGGTTTCATACGCGCTCGAAGAACATGCGGGAGGCACAGTATCGGCATCTGGTAAATAAGGGTTTTTCTGCGGATATCGCACAAAAAGCGTTAACGCAGTTGACGCATTCTGCCAGCTAGCATACCATGAACATAGGCATTTTTGACCCTCAGCTCGCACTGGGCTTTTTTATACAACTGCTTGTCGTTATACAGACATATTCACAGTGTCCCTGCGTGTTGCGGTCATGATGCCGGAGTTCCGTCCGGCGCTTTTGCGTATTACGGAACGTCCTCATGTAAACAAAAGATCGTGAAATGCTGGAAGGAGAAGCAGATGCCAGAGATTCTATGGGCACTAATCGGCCTGGTAATCGGTGTCGCTCTCGGTTTTGTCGTAACCCGCTTTGTTATGAACAGCGCTGCAAAAAACGCCATCGATAACGCTGATCGTATGGTTAAGGATGCAGAGAAGCAGGCTGAGACATTGCGGCGCGAGGCGCTGGTCGAGGCTAAAGACGCTGCGTATCAAATCAAGACCGAGGCAGACCGAGAGACAAACGAACGACGCAAGGAAATCAAGTCACTTGAGAACAGGCTCATGCAACGCGAGGAAAGCCTGGATCGCCGTGTTGAGTCGCTCGACCAACGCGAGCACCAGCTGTCCTCGCAGGCCGGGCAGGTCGAGAAGAAAGATCACGACCTCACCATCGCTTTGCGGCAGGCCTCGCAGGATCTTGAGCGTATCGCCGGCATGAACTCGAACCAAGCACGCGAGGAGCTGCTCAACAGCCTGCGCGATGATGTCACCCGCGAGTCGGCGACCATCATCCGCGAGGCAGAGCAGCAGACACGTGCCGAGGCTGATAAGAAATCCCGTGAGATACTCAGCCTCGCCATCCAACGGGTCGCTGCCGATCATGCCGCCGAGCACACGGTTTCCTCCGTGAGCATCCCCTCTGACGACATCAAAGGCCGTCTCATCGGACGCGAAGGCCGCAATATCCGCACCTTTGAGCAGATAACCGGCATCAATCTCATCATAGATGACACCCCTGAGACGGTGGTTATCTCAAGTTTCGATCCGGTGCGTCGCGAGATTGGCCGCATCACCCTTGAGAATCTCATCACCGATGGACGCATCCACCCGGCGCGCATCGAGGAGATGTTCAACAAGGCAACCGAGTTGGTCAACCAGCAGGTGCAGGAAGCCGGCGATCAGGCCGCTTTTGATACGGGGATCCACGACCTGCATCCCGAGCTCGTCAAGACCTTGGGGCGCCTGCGCTTCAGAACCTCCTATGGGCAAAACGTGCTCAATCATTCGCTTGAGGTTGCCTACCTCGCCGGTGTCATGGCTTCAGAGCTGGGGCTTGACCCCACACCTGCCAAGCGTGCCGGCCTGCTACATGACTTGGGCAAGGCCATCGACCATGATATCGAGGGCTCACATGCCGTTATCGGTGCCGATCTGGCGCGTCGTTTTGGCGAGAATCCTGAGATCGTCCATGCTATCGAGGCGCACCATGCTGATGTTGAGCCCGCAACTGTCTTGGCAGTCCTGATCCAGGCTGCTGATGCGATCTCTGCCGCGCGCCCTGGCGCACGTCGCGAGTCCATCGAAAGCTATATCAAGCGTCTTGAGAAGCTGGAGTCGATCGCCAATGCCCATAAGGGCGTCGAGCGCACCTATGCGATGCAGGCCGGCCGTGAGATACGCGTCATGGTCGAGCCCGAAAGGATCTCCGATGCCGACTCGGTGGTTCTTGCCCATGACATAGCACGTCAGATTGAGGACGAGATGGAATATCCTGGGCAGATAAAAGTACTGGTCATCCGTGAGAGTCGCTCAGTCGATTTTGCAAAATGACAGGCGAAGGTCTCATAGACTTCATTGAGCAGGTTTCCGGTGGCACACATCTGCGTGTAGAGGAGAACCTCGGAGACGGATTCGTCCGTCTCCGCAGCGCAGAAGCCGAGCGCCGACAGGCCAAACACGATGTCCGTTGCGTTGAGGACATCGTTATCGAAATGCTCCGCAATGCGCGCGATGCCAGTGCCCATGCCGTCTTTCTCGCTACCTCAAAAGAGGCTGCGATTCGCACCTTGACCGTCATCGACGATGGCGTAGGCATCCCCGCGAATCTGCACGAGCGCATCTTCGAGCCTCGCGTCACCTCAAAGCTCGAGACCATGGTCATGGATAATTGGGGCGTGCACGGAAGAGGCATGGCGCTCTATTCCATCAAATGCAATGTCGAAGAAGCCAAGGTCGCCTGTTCGCAGCCAAGCCTGGGATCCTCGTTTATTGTGAGCATCGATACCGAGCAGCTCTCTGAGAAGACCGATCAGTCAAGTTATCCCAGCATCGAGAAGGACGATGAGGGTAATCTGCACATCACCAAAGGCCCGCATAACATCATCCGCTGTGCCCTGGAGTTCTCACTGGAACACAGGAAGAGCATCGAGGTATACCTGGGGTCTCCCGTCGAGGTCGCCGCAACGCTTGCGGAGTTTGGGCATCGTCGCCTCGATACTGACGCCCTTCTGTTTTGCGATGACATCCAGACGCTTCCACTCTGTGAGCGCCTTGCCGCAAGCGCCGATGCCGCCGAATTCGTCGAGACCTGTCTGGCCATGGGCCTGAGCATCTCCGAGAGAACGGCTCATCGCATTCTTAGTAGGCAGATCGCCCCCCTTAAGCCGGCACTTGAGAAGGTGCTTCCTACCCGCAGCAACCGTGGTTCGGGCGATATCGATCTTTACAAGGACAATCGCGGGCTCAAGCTGGCAAAGGAGGATGTCGAATCCTTCTCGCGTGAAATGGAGCGCGCATTCGAGCCTTTGGCCGAGCGCTATTACCTCTCGCTGACCGATGTGCCCAAGATACGGGTCAAGGGCGACACCATCACGGTTCGCTTCCAGATCGACAAGGAGATCTAGTCCGTGGCCGCGCCCATCATCATCTTGGGCATCGACCCTGGGCTTGCGAATACTGGCTGGGGCCTTGTCGAGAAGGACGCCTCGAAGCTCCGCGCCCTGGCCTACGGCTGCATCACCACCGCGGCGAGCGAGGATACGGCGTTCCGTCTCAAAACGATACATGACGAGATCAGCGCGGTGATCGAGCGCTATCATCCCTGTGAGCTGGGCATCGAGTCCGTGTTCTTTGGTGCCAACTCAAAAAGCGCGATGGCGACGGGGCAGGCTCGTGGAGCCGCGCTTGTTGCTGTGGCCACCATGCAGTTGGGCGTTGGCGAATACTCGCCCCGTCAGATAAAACAGGCGGTGGTGGGCAACGGTTCTGCCGACAAAGAACAGGTACAATATATGGTGAGCAGGATACTGGGGCTCGATCACACACCCAGCCCCGATCATGCCGCCGATGCCCTGGCCGCCGCGATTTGCCATGCCCACCTCTGCAACCTGCGCATCTGATTGCCTGTAGAGGCCAACAGTCCAGCGGGCTGTTCACGGGTGAAGCTGCGAATGCAGCGCCTGGGCCTCTGGATAAGAAACCGTGTTTGCCCGCTTTTGAAAGGGGAGTGCCGCAACAATGATCGCCTTCTTACGGGGTATCCTCATAGCGCGCGATGCGCAGGCTGCCGTCATCGATGTCAACGGTGTTGGCTATCGCGTCGGTATGTCAACACAATCGTTGGGTTCATTGGGAGCTATCGGCAACGAGGTCTCAATCCAAACCTTCCTGCAGGTCAAAGACGACGGCATCGCCCTCTTTGGGTTCACAACAGAAGATGAGCGCTTCCTCTTCGAGAAACTCATCACCGTATCGGGGGTCGGGCCCAAGGTCGCACTCTCGGCACTCTCGACCTTCTCCCCGGCAAGCCTGCTTGAGATAATAACCGCAGAAGACGTCGCGCGCGTTTCTTCCATAGCTGGTATCGGCAAAAAAACGGCGCAGCGCATCATCCTCGAGCTGCGCGGCGTACTCAAAAGCGATGGTCTCGCAAGCGCTGCAACGGCGGATGGCGGCGGCACCGGCACTGCCGAGGCAGTTGAGGCCCTGCTTGGCATGGGTTTCACGTCGGCGGAGATAAGCCTTGCCCTGAAAAGCTATGAGGGCGACAAGTCCGATGTCAGTGCCCTGGTACGCTTTGGGCTCAAGAGATTAGGAACAGCATAATGGCACTTTGGGAAGCAGATGATCTGGCTGAGAGCCTTGCGGCTTCAGATGCCGAGCGTGCTCTGACGCCCGAGCTGACGGAGGACGATCTGGGTCTCGACCGCTCATTGCGGCCAAAACTCCTTGCAGACTATCTGGGGCAGTCACGAGTCAAGGAGAACCTCGGTCTCTTGATCGATGCGGCCAAGCAGCGCAATGATACGCTCGACCACCTGCTCTTCTCAGGCCCTCCAGGGCTTGGAAAAACCACGCTTTCGGGCGTGGTGGCCAACGAGTTGGGAGTCTCCATCAAGGCGACCAGCGGTCCTGCTATTGAGCGCGCCGGCGACCTGGCAGCCATTCTCACCAATCTGGAGAAAGGCGATGTGCTCTTTATCGACGAGATACATCGCCTCAATCGCGTGGTGGAGGAGGTGCTCTACCCCGCGATGGAGGATTTCGTGCTTGATATCATCATCGGCAAAGGCCCTGCGGCGCGCTCGTTGCGCCTT